>CAZGNN010000040.1:0-10075 GCA_964527335.1 uncultured Spirochaetaceae bacterium
ACGACGAAATAATCATAAAGGGTGCCAGGGAGCACAACCTCAAGAACATAGACATAACACTTCCGAAGAACAGCCTCGTGGTAATATCGGGACTGTCGGGGTCGGGTAAGAGCAGCCTTGCCTTCGATACCATATTCGCCGAAGGTCAGAGAAGGTACATGGAATCTCTTTCGTCATACGCAAGGATGTTCCTCGGCCGTATGGAGAAACCGGACCTGGATTCAATCGAAGGCTTGAGCCCTGCCATTGCGATAGAGCAGAAGTCTACGAACCGCAACCCGCGTTCGACTGTCGGAACGGTTACTGAAATATATGATTACTACAGACTCCTCTGGGCGAGAATCGGAAAGATCTACTGTCCCAGGTGCGGACGCGAGATCGAGGAAGTATCGGTTGACCAGATAATCGACTTCATATTCTCTCATCCCGAGAACGGAAAACTCATCATCCTTTCCCCGATTGCACGAAACAGAAAGGGAGAGTTCAAGGCAGTACTGGAGGACGCGAAGAAATCGGGATACCTAAAGGCCGAGATTGACGGGAAGATGTTCTCTCTCGACGAGGAACTACCGTCTCTTGAGAAGAACATAAAGCACAATGTCTCCATCGTTGTCGACAGGGTGAAGAACAGCCGAAGTGCAAGAACGAGAATAAGCGAAGCCGTGGAGAAGGCCGGGGAGATGAGCGGCGGCCTCATCGAAGTGAATTACCTTGACGAGGGGAAGAGGGAACTCTACAACGAGAAGAACAGCTGCCCCGACTGCGGTATTGCGGTACCGGACCCGGAACCCAGGCTCTTCTCGTTCAACTCTCCGCTCGGCGCATGTCCCGACTGCAACGGTCTCGGATACAACGAGGAATTCGATGTCGACAAGATTATCCCGGACAGGAGCCTGAGCTACATGCAGGGGGCAATCGCAACCCATTCGCCGACTGCGAAGACCTACAGAAGCGGACTCGAGGCACTCTTCAAACACTACAACTTCGACTTCAGCACACCGTTCTGTAATCTTCCTGACTGGTTCATGGACATAATGCTCTTTGGCGGCGGAGACAAGCTCGATTATTCATATACGGCATCGTCATCAAACGGAAAGACCTACGTCCAGCATAAGGAATACGAGGGAATAATCCCGGAGCTCACACGACGCAAGAAGATGACGGAGAGCATGGGAATGATGACCTTCTACGAGCAGTACATGAGCGAAAGAACCTGTACGACATGTCACGGTGACAGACTCAAGAAGGAGGCACTCTCCGTCAAGATAAAGGGCCTCAACATAATAGACGCGACGAAGATGAGCGTCAGACAGTCCCTCGACTGGTTCAACTCCCTCGAGCTCACCGAGAACGAGAAGACGATATCGAGTCAGATACTCAAGGAGATAATGTCACGCCTTACGTTCCTCGACAGGGTGGGTCTGGGGTATCTGACACTCTTCAGATATGCCGAAACGCTCAGCGGAGGCGAAAGCCAGAGAATCAGACTGGCTACTCAGATAGGCTCTGCCTTATCCGGCGTCCTCTACGTTCTCGACGAGCCGTCAATCGGACTCCATCAGAGAGACAACCAGAAGCTCATCGACACCCTCAAGCGCCTTAGGGATCTCGGAAACACTGTCCTTGTCGTCGAACATGACGAGGATACCATCAGAGAAGCCGACTATGTTGTCGACATGGGCCCGGGAGCGGGTGAACTCGGAGGGCAGGTGATAGCCAAGGGCACTCCGAAGGAAATCGAGAACAATCCCGATTCAATCACCGGGCAGTTTCTCTCGGGTAAGCTCACAATCGACGTACCTGATAAGAGACGGAAGGGAAACGGAAAGAGCATCACAATCACAGGATGCAGCAAGAACAACCTCAAGAACATCGATGTCACGGTTCCTCTCGGAAAGTTCGTGTGCATAACAGGCGTATCGGGCTCGGGCAAGTCCACGTTCCTCAATGAGATTCTCCAGCCTGCAATAAAGCGTCACCTCATGAAGAAGAAGGAGAAGAATGACGGCTACCGGACAATAACGGGGCTCGGGAACATCGACAAGCTTGTCGCAATCGACCAGAGCCCGATCGGACGCACACCGCGTTCGAACCCCGCAACCTACATCGATCTCTTCACCCCCATAAGGGAGCTCTTCGCATCCATGAACGAAGCAAAGGCGAGGGGATACACATCCGGCCGCTTCTCGTTCAATGTCCCCGGCGGCAGATGCGAGAACTGCTCGGGTGACGGAACGATAAAGATCGAGATGCACTTTCTCTCCGATGTCTACGTCAAGTGCGACGTATGCAAGGGAAAGAGATACAACAAAGAAACGCTTGCCGTAACCTACAAGGGAAAGAACATATCGGAAGTCCTCGACATGACAGTCAAGGAAGCCTACACGTTCTTCCAGAACCACACGAAGATAAAGCGTAAGCTCCAGACACTTATGGATGTGGGACTTGACTACATCAAGCTCGGTCAGAGCGCACTGACTCTCTCCGGCGGTGAAGCCCAGAGAGTGAAGCTTGCCCTGGAACTGAGCAAGGTGCAGACCGGAAAGACGCTCTACATCCTCGACGAGCCCACGACCGGACTCCACTTCGCGGATGTAAAGAAACTCCTTGAGGTGCTTTCGCGCCTTGTAGACCAGGGCAACACCGTAGTCGTCATCGAGCATAACCTCGATGTCATAAAGGAAGCCGACTGGATAATAGACCTCGGCCCCGAGGGCGGAGACGGCGGCGGAACGATTGTCGCCTGCGGTACTCCCGAGGAAGTTTGTCTTTCCAGTGAGAGCTTTACGGGTTATTATCTGAAGAAGTATCTGAAAAAACAGTGAAAAAGAGAGTATTGACCTTATTGCTACTGTCTCTTGTACTGCTTCTCCCTCTCTTCTCGATGAATGCGGAGACCATTTACTACGCCTCCCATGACATCCTCATGACAATGGCTCAGAGCCGGGGAATCGCGACTGACGGCAGCGATGACGAGATACGGAAAAGACTCTACGGCTACTACGGCTACGAGGAAGTCTCGATTACTGCGGATGAACCGGAGTCTCAGGATTCCGGCTCGAGCTATACTCTGACAATATCCAATGCAGATACAGTCTCCTCATCCGGCGGTGTCGTCACACTCGAGGGAAACGTCTCGATAGACTTCGTCTTCGAGGACGCGGCGACGAAGACTCTTACTGCGTCGACAGTCATCGTCGATTCCGATAAGGCCATACTTACGGCAATAGGAGACGCGAAATATACCGACAAGGCGGAAGACGCCGCAATAAAGGAAATCGAAGCCGACATCCTCACCGTGAAATGGGAGGTCATGGACATCCTCCTCACCGGAGGAAGCACCTCTACCGAACGTGAGAACAGCGAGAAGAAGAAGGTCACGTTCTCCACATCCGGAGAGCGGCTCTCGTACCTCAACGGGGGAGCCGTGGTATTCGACGAAGGATACATAACATCGAATCCGAAGACTGCCTACTCCTCGATATCGGCTTCCTCCATCATGATTCTTCCCGGTCAGGACATGTTCCTCTCCTCGGCGACATTCAATATCGGGAGGGTACCGATCTTCTATCTTCCGTTCTTCTTCTTTCCCGGTAGCCGTATACTGGGTAACCCGTCATTCGGTTTCTCCTCCGACAAGGGTGCTTTCGTAAATACTACATTCGAGCTCATCGGAAGCTACCCGTCTCTCGAGAGCACGGACGAGTCTTCGTCCTTCTCCTCGCTCCTGAAGAGCACCGAGAGCAAGGGGGAGGAGAGTGTCACCGGCTACTATTACTCTGAAACGGATGAGAAGAGTGCACTCGAGACTTTCGCTTCGAATACATCCTCATACCTCGTTCTCAAGGCCGATGCGTACAAGGGAGGCTCAAGTGCGACGCTTCTCCGTAGCGGCGGTATCCACCTCGGACTCGAGGGAGCGTTCAACCTCTTCGAGAAGAAACTGAAGCTAACATTCTCCCTGGGCCTTGCGACACCTCTCAGTCAAACGCAGAAGAACCTCAGGTACTATGGAAACACATCGCTCTCGTTCTCGCAGTGGGGACTCAGCGCCGAGATGAGATTCCCCCTCTATTCGGATACGACCGTTCTCTATCATTACGGAAACAGGCTCACGGGATTCTCTTACGGCCCGCTCCTGGGAGGAACATCAACGTTCCCCTCGGACTATTCGTCATCGGGAATCACATCGTTCACGAGGTACCTCAAGCTCAGCTATTCGCTGCCGTCATCCGTGAAGATTCCGTTTGTATCTTCATTCTCCGTGAAGAATCTTTCGCTGGAGGGAAGCTATGCCGTTCCGACTTCATCGACTTCGGAAACAAAGGCCGTCCTCTCGTCATATAATCTTCCGTCCCTGAGCGTCTCCCTCTCAGGAAACATCCTGTCCCTCGAGAGCCGCGGCAAGAAGACTGCGGCTGAAGCCGTATCTGAAGAGACCAGAGACGATGAAGACGAAGAAGAGAATGAAGAGAAAAACGACATCCTCGTGACATCTCCATACGAGAAGAAGAAAGAGGAGGTGACGGCATCGTCATCATCTTCCTACAAGGCATCGAAGTTCTCTCTTTCCTATACTCTCACCGAAGACTTCACGAACAGGATAAACAACAATACCCAGACAGAAAAGAAGAAGGACGAAAAGGTTACGAGCACCTTCTACTCACGTCTCAATGCAGAGGGGAATATCGCCGACATCATAACGGTATCTGATGTGTTCACGAATACGCTGACCTATACAGACACCGAAGACTTCACTTCTGTCGACTGGACGAAGAAGCTTGTCTCGTCCCCTCTCAACACATTCACTCTGAAGGTCCCGTTTGTCGGACTTACGTACTCTCTCTCCTTCAAACCCTTCGACTACACATCCGAGGAGACGAAGGACGAGGAGAAGACAGTCACTCTTTCATCGATAGAGTTCACGAAGACATACATAAAGACCCATTCGCTCTCCTTCGGTAAGTCGTTCAGCACGGCTGCCGGTACTTTCTCCGGTGATATCTCATACATCCTGCCGCCTCTCGACGGAAGCATAACACCGACTCTCAAGTGGAGCGGCTGGGGAATGTCCGCCGCGCTCTCCTGGCTCTTCAGAGAAGCCGAAAGCGGCTACAGCAAGGACCTTCTGAAGCTTGTTCTTTCATCTTCCTGGAAATACTTCACATTCTCATCGACACTCACGTACCAGACGAAGGATTATGCGGAGACTGCATTCTGGAAGCCGTTCTATATGACGGCTACGGGCAGAGTCAAGACTGCGGACGGAAAGTACTACGCGGAGGGTAAGATTACGGGCGACGGCACAACGGACGGGTTCTTCTCGAGTGCGACTGCAACTCTCAAACTCAATGAGGTGACGGCCGTGATGACCTTCAGAAATACGGAAGCGAAGCTCGATTTCGACAGCATCAGCATAAACACGAATCTCAGCACGAAATCATTCCAGATGTGGAAGGGGAGAATATACCTGGCGTTCGCACTTGACAGCACGCTTTTCCTTTCCCATACCGACAGGACACGTTCGTACTTCAGCATAACCCCGACACTCACGTTCTCCATTGCCGAGTTCAGTGACATCAAGCTCTCGTTCAGGAGCCAGAACAGCAGGCTCGGCTCCTACTATGACGGGGATACATTCTCCTTCGACTCAATGTGGAAGGATCTTCTGAGGAGCGTCGACTTCTTCGGAAAGGGAAGGTACAATACGAACTTCGTTCTCCAGAGCATCTCCCTGAGCTTTGTTCACTACATGGAAGACTGGAACCTGAACTTCTCCTATTCGACATCCTTCCAGAAGAGCTATGCCGGAGGAAAGACCATATATACACTTCAGCCGAGTTTCTCTGTATACTTGGCATGGAATACGATGCCGGATCTGAAGGTCGAGGAAAACTGGACAAAGGATTCTTCCGGCACCTGGACGAGGAAATAAGTGGCAGAAACATATATTTTCAACGAAGAAAACGCCGAACTCATACTTGGTCCGAATGACCGTAACCTTTCATACCTCGAGCTCATCCTGGGCTCCGATCTGACTGTGAAGGGCAACACACTCACACTCTGGAGAAACAACGGTGCGTTCATCCCGCTGATGAAGGCTCTCGAGAAGACCGCTCAAGAACGCGGAGCCCTCTCTGAAGGCGAGATCTACATGGAATTCCAGAGCGTGAAGAGCCTCGTCGAAGAGGAGGAGAAGGAAAGGAGTGAAGATTCTTCCGACAATAAGGGAAGGGAGAGCATCTCGGTACTGGGGAAGACCGTCTGGCCGAAGACGAAGATCCAGAAGGAGTTCATTTCCTCTCTCTTCACGAATCAGCTGATATTCGCTTCCGGTCCTGCAGGAAGCGGCAAGACTTTCCTCTCAGTGGCATTCGCCCTCGAGGAGATATTCTCCGGTCGCCGCAACAAGATTGTTCTCACCCGTCCCGTCGTCGAAGCGGGGGAGTCCCTGGGGTTCCTTCCGGGAGATTTGTCGCAGAAACTCAATCCTTACCTCAGACCTCTTTATGACGCGATGGATCTTCTCCTCAACCCGCAGCAGATAAAAAGACTTGAGGAGAACGGCACAATCGAGATAGCGCCTCTGGCCTACATGAGGGGACGCAGCCTCAACAACTGCATCGTCATACTCGACGAAGCCCAGAACACGACGAAGGGTCAGATGAAGATGTTCCTCACGCGTATAGGCGAGTCAAGCACGGCAATAGTCAACGGAGACCCCACGCAGATTGACCTTCCCCGGAAAAGCGACAGCGGATTTACGGAAGCCATCAGAATTCTGGATGGAATAGACGGCGTCTCTGTGGTAAGATTCACACATCGGGACACTGTCCGCTCACGTCTTGTGAGGGACATTGTCAGGGCTTATTCTCTGGAGGAGAACAATCAATGAAAGAGCAGAACAGATCAAGGAGGGTGAACTTCAAATCCTTCACCAAGGCCGGAAAGACGACCCTCTTCATTCTCATGGTCACGACACTGCTCCTGGGTGCCCTGATACCGGTGCTGCTTTCATCGAACATGCTCTTCTCCATAAAGACGAGCAGGACCTACCAGGCAAACGAGCTCAGCGACGAGGACCTCCTGTCCCCGATTTCGTTCTCGTACATCGATGAGGAGAAGACCGAGGCGATGAGGGAAAAGGCCGCAGACGGCATCGCACCTTACTTCACATACTCATACACGGCCTCGATAACCATGAGCAGCAAGGCCCAGATGGTATACGACTATCTCGTGAACGGCAGCGAGATAACAGACGAATCGCTTTTCACGATAAGAGCACTACTCGAGAAGCTCAACAACGAGAGTGCATTTGCATCCTACGCCGCAATAATCAGGGAAACAGTCAGCCATTTTCTCAAGGAAGGAATCTTCTCCTACGGGGAGATAGCTTACCTCATCGAGGAGAGGGAGACGAAGCTCCACATCAATGCATCCGAGGAGCTTCCCTATACATTCGCGGGAAAGGACAGACTCGTCGACGACGTACTTACCGACAACGCGGCATATTCCTCGATTTACCAGTGGCTTGTCACGAGCTATCCCGATACCGACTCCTTCGAGCTCCAGATAATCGCCGAGGTCGCACAGGAGATAATCCAGGCAAACATCTTCTACGACGAAGTCTACACCGAGAGCCAGCGGGAGAACGCGAGGAACATGGTCGAGCCTGTCGTCATCAACATCGAGAAGGGCGACTACATCCTCAAGACAGACACACTCGTCACTTCTGACCAGCTCTATACGCTTACGGTGCTCAACTCGAAGAGAGTAATCAGCATGTCGTTCTTCTCGGCTCTACCGAGAATAATCCTCGTCGTCTTCATACTCGGAGTATGGTTCTACTATTCCGTGGGCCTCATCCAGTACGAATACAGAAAGGCTCAGTACACGATAATATCGCTCTCGCTCATAGCGGTATCTCTCGCAGTGGGATTCCTCTTTGCGTGGAGGATAATCTCGTATAACTTCTATTCGTTCGATGCACTCCTTCCGTTCCTCCTTGCAGGCATGATCGGCGTCTCGATAACGAACAGCATTCCATACGGCATGTCGAACATCCTCGCCCTCGGTGCGATGTACACGCTCTGGCCGAGTTCGACGTTCTCGTCGATCTTCTACTATGTGCTCTGCGGCTTTGTCGTCTGTATACTGACACTTAGTAACCGCGGCCGTTACGATACGATTTCCTCATGCTTCAAGTGCTCGGGAATCCTTGTCGTCATAACGCTTTTCTTCTCTCTCCTGAATACGACGAAGATCTTCGAAATACTCTTCTCGTGCTCTGCAATCATCCTCAACACGATTTTCGCATTCATCCTCTATTCGGTATTCCTACCGATGCTCGAGAAGATGTGCAACATCCCGACGAAGCAGAGACTCATAGAACTGGCTTATACCGACAACGCGACACTCAAGCAGCTGAGCCAGGTTGCACAGGGTACCTATAACCACGTCAAGAACGTCGCAGACCTTGCATACGGCGCTGCCCTTGCCATCGGGTGCAACGCAGAGCTTGCTCTCGTCGGTGCGAGGTATCATGATATAGGAAAGATGGTGCATCCCGAATACTTCATCGAGAACCAGAACGACAAGAACGCCCATGACCAGATTTCATCCCAGCTCTCGCGTTCAATCATCAAGTCACACGTCAGACTCGGAACCGAGAAGGGAAAGGAGATAGGACTTCCGAGGGAGGTTCTCGACATCATCGGCGAACACCACGGAAATGACATTATCAAGTACTTCTACAACGAGGCCATGAAGAACGCCGGCGAAAACGACATCGTCGTCAAGGAGGACTTCATGTACGACGGCAATCCTCCGTCAACGAAGGAGAGCGCAATCGTCATGCTTGCAGACTGTGTCGAAGCTGCTACGAGAACAATCAAGAAGCCGAACCACCAGAAGTACCAGAAGTTCATCAACTCCATTGTCTCGGAGAAGATATCTCACGGACAGCTCGACAACTCAGGTCTCACGATGACAGAACTCAAGACAATAAAGGAAGCATTCATCACGCCTCTCATCGGACGTGACCATCACAGGATAAGCTACGACAACGACAGCGATAAGGATTAAAAGATGTATACAGTAGAACCCGAGGATTTTCCCCTCATCGATGAAGTAAAGAAGAATCTCGACTCATTCCTTGAATATTTCCAGGAGAAGGGTGACTTCTCCGTGACGTTCGTATCTGACGATGAGATTCACTCTCTCAATAAGGAATACAGGGATATCGATTCCCCGACGGACATCCTGACCTTCAGACTCGCAGACGGCGATGATGACTTTCCCGTCTTCGGCGAGGAGGAGAACACGGAGCTCGGCGACATCTTCATCTCGCTCGACTCATGCAAGCGCAATGCCGAGGAGTTCGGCGTCGACTGGAAGGACGAACTGAGACGTCTTCTCCTGCACGGCCTCATGCACCTCCGCGGCTGGGACCACAAGACCAACGACTTCTCCACAGAGCCCATGCTCATCGAACAGGAGAAGATTCTCAAGGAAGTAAAGTAACTCACAGTATTCAGCTCTCCGGAAGGGGAGCTGAACCTGTAAAACATGAAAAAGGGGCCGAAAGTGTCACTTTTCTGGCCAAATTTTACAATTCAAGTCTGTTATTCTCCTTATGTACACCCGTGACACGGTGGACGGTTGGCCCTCGATATTTGAGTAATCGGATATCGAGAGGTGTTACCTTTCGATTCAAAGTGAAAACTGAGAAAAGGAGGTGTTATGGACATGACGACTTTTGAGACAGTTATGATCGTGATAAACGTCATTACAATATGCATATTGTTGATTGAAAATAATAACCGTTCCTAACCAGACCTTAGAAACGGTATTTTAATAATCGTGAAAGAGGGCTGACCGTTCACCGGGTGTACCTCTTGATGTATCTACACTATACCTTGAATTCTCCGAATGATAAAGTCTTCTTTTCTCCGATTTTTCACTCTTTGCCGTCTTATATGCAACATAGTGCAACAGAGTGACGGGGAATAGTTAAAAAATCTTGTTTTTTACTTTGATATCTCTTTCCCTTTATTGCAATTTTAAAAAGAATATG
>CAZGNN010000041.1:0-10074 GCA_964527335.1 uncultured Spirochaetaceae bacterium
CTGTTGGAAAAAGGTAATTTTATGAGCCTGAATTTTTCGCGGCTCTTCTTCGCGTTTCTCGTCGAGGAGAGCACGGTCACTGCCGTATCGCCCTCCATCAGTGAAAGAAGGAGCTCTCTTGCCTTTTCGAGGTCGGAGAGAGTCGACGTGAGCATCGCGTCCTTCAGCCTCTTTCTCAGGTCGTCCGGAATGCCGTAGAGATAGCGCCTCAGGTCCACAAGTCCCCTGCTCTGGGGACCTGTAGGCCTCACGTCCTTGCTCAGGGCCCTGAGCTTCGTGTCCTCGAGTTTCTCCTGAGTGAGAGTCTCTTCCCTTACGGAACGCACATAGTCTTCAAGGGAGGCATCAAGCCTCGGATCGCGGTAAGTGTAGAAGTAGCATATCTCCTCGTTGATATCGAGTGAGGCACCCGAGCCGTAGGCCCCGCCCTTCTCGCGCTCGAGCGCCCAGAGTGACGAACGGGAAATAAGGGAGAGAAGTACCCTCAGCGGTCCCGTCATCTCATCCTCGAGGTCGGGTGACTTGAAGACGAGGGATGTGTAGTTCACGGGAGTGGAGAACGTGTAGCTGAGCCTCCTGTCTCCCTCGAAGGGTTTTCTCACGGCTCTACTGCCCATCTCTCCCCGGGGAAGTGAATCAATGAAAGAACGTGTAACGGAGAGTGATCTTTCCCTGTCGCACTCCTCGGCAACAATGTGGAATGTTATTCTCGACTGCGAGAATATCCTGTCGGCAACGGCCTCCGTCTCCGCCGCAAGCTTATTCATGTCACCGTTAAGGAGTTCTATCACCCTGAACCAGAACGAAAGACCCTGTGTCCTTTCCGCCGCATTGAGGGACGGCGAATAGAAGCGGGAAGCGGACGCGAGTGCGAACATGTGAGCCTGCGTCTGAAGCGACGACTCGAAGTCGCTCTGTATGTCCCTCAGCGCTGCGGTAAGCCTCTCCGGGGATGTAAAGTCACCTTCAGTTATGAGCTTCCTGATGAGCTCCAGACTCTCGGGATAGTAGGCCGAAAGGCTCTTGAACCTTATTATGAGTGAGTCTCTCTCCTTTCCCTCGCACGTCATCCCGGTCTCGAGGATGGCGGAGAATGCTCCCGTGGAGAAACGGAGCTTGGTGAGGAATTCGGAATACGGAAGAGAGCCGACGTTCGTCATCGTCAGCAGCCTCGTGAGGAGCGAACAGTACTCCATCTCCTCCATGCTGAAGTCCGTGCAGTCGAATGCGATGTCTGCATAGACAATGCCGTTAGTCGTCATCGGAGACACCAGTATATTGCCGTATTCCTCTCTCGGGACGGTTGTCATTATGTTGGGAATGTCGGAAAGACTGAGGCGCGGAAGCGTCGCCTTCGCTTCCTCCGTGTCTTCGCTCTCCTCGAATTCCTGATATTTCCTTTCCTCTTCTTCACTGAAGAAGAATGCGTACTTCTCCCTCTTCTCCCTGATTATCCTCTCGCTCTCCCCGCTGTTGTTCTCGTCCATCACGACGAGGGAGAGAAGACGGTGCTGATTCTGAATGATGTTCTTATCAATCCACTCTTCAAGATAGCGCGGATTCTTTCTGATTGACTCCCTGATTGACGCCATCTCGCTCTTGGGGGAGAGCATCTCACTGGGATTGCGGCCGTATGCCCAGCCCTTGTCTATTCTGTTGAAGAATATCCTGGAACCGTTCGGAGCACCTTCCTTTATCTCCTGGAGGCGGAATTCCATGCGTCTTATCGAGCCTTCGACAAGGACGGGATCGAGGCCGTCGGAGACTATTTTCTCCAGGCTTTCAAGGATTACCTTCTCCACTTTTTCCGTATCATTCTCGTCGACTCCGACAAGACCCGTGGAGAAAGTCAGGGAGGAATACGAATCGTTCATTCCCCCTTCGTCGGAGATGTCACGGCCGACGCCGGATTCTATGAGCGCCTTGTATAAGGGGCAGCCGGGATTCCCGAGAAGTATGTCGACAACGAGCGAAAGAGTAGTGTTGAGCATCGGGTCCGATGCGTCCCCGAGAAGCCAGCTGAGACTCACTGTCGTTCCGTCCTCGCCTTCCTCGGCGTCGCTTGTCGCCCTGACGAACCGGGGTTTATCCCACCCTTTTTCCCTCTCAGGACGCGGAATGCGGACGCCGCCGTCCCTCATTGACAGATACTCCTTATCAAGGAACTCGAGCTTCTCCAGGATATCGAGAGAGCCGTAAAGGAAGAGCGTCATGTTCGCAGGTGTGTAGTATTTCCTGTAGACTGAGACGAACTTCTCATACGTCAGATCCGGAATGAATCGGGGGTCTCCTCCCGATTCAAAGCGGAATGGAGAGTTCTCGGAGAAAAGATATCTGTTGGCGGTGTTGAAGACGACACTCGAGTGTGATGATACATCGCCCTTCATTTCGGAGAAGACGACGCCCTCGAAGCCGTCCGGGGAGAGTCTTATTCCCTCCTGCATGAACGATTCCTTCCTCAGGAGGGGATTGAACACGGCATCGGTGTAGACGGAGAAGATGTTGTCAAAGTCCTTCTTCACGGGGCTTGCCGCAGGGTAGTACGTTCTGTCGGGACCCGTCATCGCATTGAGGAACGTGTTGACGCTGTTGCGGTCGATGTCCATGAACGGGTCACGCACAGGATAGCGTTCGCTTCCCGTGAGTACGGTATGTTCGATTATGTGGAATACGCCGGTATTGTCCTCCGGCGGAGTATATACGTTATAGGAGAAGAAGCACTCGTTATCCGGAGTGGAGAAGTAATATACTTCGAAACCTGTCTTCTTATGTCTGAAAAGATAGCCTTTTCCGCTGTAGTCGGGACATGGTGTCACGCTGATGAGTTCGAATGAGGAGTAGCTCCCGCCTTCTTTGAGTTCAGTTTCCATTCGGTGATTATACCTTCAAACCGCTTTGTTGTAAAATGGTGTGTCTTTTACAACACGGGGAAAAGTATTATCCTCACTCTTATGTTATATATAGGTCCTCATGTTTCAATATCTGAATCGATTGCACTGGCAGTCGAACGTGCACACGCACTCGGGGCAACAGGCTTCGCTCTCTTCTCGAAGAACCAGAGAATGTGGAAGAGCGCACCTCTGAAGGAGAGCGAGATTCTCGCCTTCAGGGAAAACATGATGAAGTACGGCTACAAGATCAAGGGGGTACTGCCTCACGCAGGATACCTCATCAATCCGGCGTCTCCCGATGTCGAACTCAGAGTCAAGTCACGGGACCTCTTTCTGCTCGAGATGGAGAGACTCCATGCGCTGGGACTCGATGTTATCAACATCCATCCCGGTGCCTACAAGGAAGGCGAAAAGAGCGACGGCATAAAGAGATCTGCAGAGATGATAGACTATGTTCTCCAGGCATGCCCGGACATGAAGGTCGCGATAGAGAACACGGCGGGAGCCGGGACCATCATAGGGTCCTCTTTCGAGGAACTCGACATGATCCTCTCCCTCATCAGGGAGAAGGACAGAGCGGGATTCACGCTCGATACGGCCCACCTCTACGGCGCCGGATATGACGTCAGGGAGGATGTCAACGGCGTTCTCGATTCGTTCTTCCGCCGCTTCGGGGAAGAAAAGCTCTACGGCATGCACCTCAACGATTCGAAGGTCGCTCTCGGCTCAAACAAGGACAGACATGACAATCTCGGAAAGGGACTCATAGGAATGGAGACCTTCCATGAAATAGTCAGACGCAGGGAGGTGCAGGATATTCCCCTCATCCTCGAAACACCTGACGAAACGCTCTGGGAGAGCGAAATAAGGGAACTGCTGAATGTTCAATGACAGCGCACATAATCTTGTTCTCGGACACCGCGGTGCCCCTCTCAAGGAGATAGAGAATACCGTTGCGTCGTTCAGGAAGGCCATCGAAGACGGCGCTGACGGCGTCGAACTCGATATCAGGCCGACGACGGACCACAGGCTTGTAATCTCGCACGACAACTCTCTAGAGCGCGTCTACGGCACAGCTGTGAAGGTCGAGGAATCGACATATGACGAAGTGAAGGCCGCAGCTCCCGAGATAGCAACGCTGGGCGAGGTATTCGATGCCCTCGGGCCGGTCTACTATGACATCGAGATAAAGGCCGACAGAAGCGTCGACTTCAACAGGGAAGTCTGCACACTCCTGATGGAGGAACTCGAAAGGAGAAAGGAACTCTGGCCGAAGATCATGGTGTCTTCATTCAATCCCCTCGCGATGCGTCTCTTCAATAAGATAAGCCGCGGACAGTTCGAGATGGGAATAATCTACGACGGGCCTCCGACAAGCCTTCCCTCCTTCATGAGACACGGGGAGGGACGCCACTTCTTCCCCTGCACATTCCTCAAGCCCAAGTGGGATATCGCAACAAGGGAGAAGGCGAGAAAGAAGAAGTATGAGGTTTCCCCATGGACTGTCGACAGTGAGGAAGCAGTACTGGAGATGCTGAAGCTCGATCCTCCATTTCTGATCACGAATGATACCGAGAAAGTCGTCAGAATTCTCCGAGAACAAAGGAACAGGTAAGTCTTATCTGATTATCGAGAGCGGCTGTATCGTCAGGAGATTCGCCGTCATTTGAAGTGGAGTACTGCATTGTCTTGTACTCCTCTTTCGTTCCCTTCGTGTTGTCTATTTTGATTATCTTTCCCTCGGTCTTGGTGTACCAGGTACCGAGAGTGTACACTCTGTCTACGATTCCTATCCTGACCATGTAGACGATGCTCCTCGACGAATAGGCTTCGTTCAGGAACGAGAGGGCCTCCTCCTCGTCCTCACCTTCAGCCTCGACGATTTCAAAGTTGCTTATTCCGAGAGCCCTGCACATTTCTGAAATCACATCCCGGGCGTGTTCTATGTCTTTTCTGCCGCCGTCATAACCGTAGAGCGCGAGCGCAATGACAGCTTCTCCGGGAGCATAGGTCTCGCTGTCAGAGTATTCAGAAGAGAAGACCTTGGATGAAAGAAGAGACCTGAATGATGAGAGAAGCTCCTCTCCCCCCTTCTGGTCTATGCGCTTTATGACATCCTCATCAACAGCTATCGTGATGCTCATCGTTCCTTTCTTGAGAGAATAGGCATTCGTTCTGTTTACAATGACTATTCCGTCCTCGTCGGACTCGGCATCGTACGGGAGAGTCACGACCTCTCCCCTTGCACTGAGAGACGGATACATCACGATGACGTCGGCATTCTCGACAGAGGGATGCATGATGCCCTTGTTGCGGTAGATTCTGAATCCGATTTCCCCTTCCGTCTTCTTCTCTTTCCTGTCGAGAAACTCGAATTCGATCTGGCTTGTGTACTTCTCGAGTCTCGAAATGAGGACATCGGTCGAATAATCGGCATTCACGATTTCGCCCTCGAGTGTTATCTCGATGGCCTCGAGGAGGGCGTTGATGGCCTTCACGTCCTTGTTGTCCCTGTAGTATGAAAGAGACTCGTCAACTTTGCTCTTCACCCTCTCCTCTCTTTCGGAAAGGACAGAGTAATCCGCCGCTGCAGTCTCCTCGAGAAGAAGCGTATCTGTAGTGGAGAGCATGTAGGAGTAATGCACTCCTTCCTCCTGGGTGCGGTACTTCATCGTGATGACGGTATCGAAAGAGGAAATCATATCTGTGGAGGAAAGTTCCTCATAATACTTTTCCGTATAGTCGACTCCGGCCTTCTCGCTGAGTGAGGAAAGAATACTGATGTATGCGTTTCTGTCGGCCTCCTCTTCGCTTTCCCCTTCTCCGCTTCCGACTATCACGGTCGAAAGGAGCGAAGAGGGAGGATTATCGACCCAGGCGGGACGTTCGGTCCGGAGCGACGAACACGAAACGGAGAGAAGAACGGAAAGAATAATCAGAAGAAGTTTTCTCAAAGCTTTCCTCCCACCGTAAGCGAAAGATAATTGTTTCCGCTGTATCCCGTGATTCCGACAGCGACGGAGAATACACGGCTGAATGTCCAATTGATTGTAAGGCCGTATTCACTCGAGAGTCCGAACGAACCGCTGTACTCGGCCCCGAGTCCGAACTCTCCCTCAACGGAGAGATTCTTCACAACCGGAACCGCCGGCCATACAGACGAGAGCGAGAATGAAGCGGAAAGCCCGGCATCAATGTGGTATGCCATCTTTCCATCCCTGATTACCGCAATGCTGACAAACGGCGTCACGGGATAGCAGAATGTCGAATAGTAGAGGGAAAGAGAAGAGCCGAAGCTCCTGAATGTGAATGAGGAAAGTGCCCTGAGGGAAAGCGAGAAATCGTTTATTCTCTCGAGTTTCATTCCCGGAAGCGGTGACGACAGAAAGTACGGCTTAAGTGTTACGGCGTCCTCATAAACTCTGTCAACGGTGAAGAGAGCCTCTGTCTTTCCGCTCTCTCCCCTGAGAGCATAGTTCTGCCCCCTCTTCGCACCGGGAAGAGTCACGGACGAGAATGACGAGCGGTATATGTAATCAAGTCTCTCTCCCTCGCTGAAGAGAGTCTCATCGTAGTAGAAGACAGCCTTTATCTCATCCTCGAGGTATCCCGGCGGTGTCACGACGTTAACAATCTTTCCGGAATAAGAGAGAGTGAACGAGAGAACATCATCCGCAGATGAATAACCCTCGACTGTCACCTCTGTTTCCTTTCGGTCTCCGAGAGCCTCAGCTATCGCCTTTTCGAGACGGTTCCTGACATCATCGGGGATATCAGAGGAGAATACGACTGACGAAAAAAGCGGTATCATGACAATAAGAGCAATAAGGAAACAGAGAAACTTCTTCACTTCAGACTATTTTTCACTCCAGTACTTTGCAATTTCTATACAGAGGTTAGTGCTTCTGTTCATGGCATCGAGAGCAACCCATTCGCTCTTCGAGTGGAGGTTATGGCCGCCTGTGAAGAGGTTGGGTGCTGCAACACCTGTCTCAGCAAGTCTTGCGCCGTCCGTACCGCCCCTGATGAGTTCATCATGGAGAACAAGGCCGAGCTTCTCCGCTGCAGCGTAGACAGCTTCAGTGGACGACGGATCGTTCCTGTTGGCCTCGACCATGTTGCGGTATGATATCTTTGTCTCGACTTCAACTTCAGCGCCGTATGCCCTGCCAACAGTCTTTGCAATGCTCTCGGTATTCTCGATTCTTGCCTCGAACTTCTCTCTGTCGAAGTCTCTGATGACGACCGTAAGCTCCGCTTCCGCTGTACCGCCCTTGAAGCTGTACGGACAGTAGTAGCCGTAGCGGCCGTCCGTTGCCTCGGGGCTCTCCGCCTGCGGCAGAGCCGAGACGATCTTCGAGCCGACTGTCACAGCGTTGACAAGTCTTCCCCTTGCGTCTCCGAGGTGTATCGATACTCCGTGAATCTTAATGAAGACCGATGCCGCATTGTAGCACTCTGTCTCGAGCTGGCCCTCCGGACCTCCGTCAACTGTGTAGCAGCAGGTGCTCTTCAGTCTGTCGTAAGGGAAGCGGTCCATGCCGCGTCCCGTCTCCTCGTCCGGAGTGAAATATACCTCGATGTTCGGTCTCTTCACTTCCGGATTCGACACGAAATACTGGAGCATTTCCATTATGATGGCAACTCCCGCCTTGTCATCGGAGCCAAGGAGCGTTGTTCCGTCACTTGTTATGATCTCCCCGCCCTTATAGAGAAGAAGGTCCTTGTCCGTTGTCTCGGGGTCGAGAACCGTGCCGCCGTCAAGAACGATCTTTCCGCCGTCATAGTTCTTCCAGACCTTTGCCTTTACACCGTTACCCTCACAGTCCGAGGCTGTGTCGACATGGGCCATGAAGCCGACAGTCTTCTCTCCGCTGTTACCCCTGAGCGTTCCCATGACGACCTTCTCGTCGCCGTAGTAAGTCTCGAGTCCCATTTCCTCGAGTTCCTTCTTGAGAGCAAGAAGCAGGACTTCCTGACCGGGAGTCGAAGGACGTACCTTCGCCGCATTCTCGCCATCCGACATGGTGTCGTAGACTGTGTACCCTATAAACCTGTTCCTGAGAGATTCGTTGAAAACAAGCATCGCCTTTCCTTCCTTCATTATTCATTACCGGGCGGAAGGAGAGTATTCCCATTCCGCCGCCAGCGGAGTCATGCATAACTCTTAACCCGTCAGACGTTCACTGGTACTTTGCATTATATCCAATTGGCGGCGGAAATGAGAATCTAAAATCAGGTTTTCCAGTTGTAATTCTTGAGAATCTTCTTTGTGCTGTCAGTTATCTGATAGATAGCGAAGACCGCAAGAATCAGGGCTGCGACGACAGGAGTCGTTCCGGCCGCCGTCTGCGTCGTTATTACGCCCTGTGCCAGAGCCCAGGCTGCAACGGGCTCGCTCGTGACGTTGTCCAGCCAGTCCTTGAATGCATTCTCGTCATGCTGAAGGTCCTTGTCCGACCATTCGATTATCGTGATGATCGTGCTCGCGACGATGCCGGCTGCAACCGAGACTGCAGTTGCCGCACTTACCTTGCCCCAGAACATCACCTTCGGAATGATGGCATAGACCACGGCAGCAGTAAGAAGAACGACAGACTTCACGGTAAGGGACCTCAGGTCCTTGTAGAACTCCTCCTTGTCAGAGGGATTGAGCGCTCTCGCGATTCTCTCACCTTCCTCTGCAAAATGGGTCTCGATGTCTGCGGCCTTGGTTCTGAGGTCCGCCAGCTGCTCGTCGGAGAGGAACTCCCCGGCTGCGTTTATCACGTCATCGGGATCCGTCGCATTCTCCGCCTGATACAGGAACTCGAGGTACTTCTCGCCGTCTTCCTCTTCACCGAGGGCACGTGTGATCTCCTCGCCCGTGAGGGTTCCATAAGAGGCTATCTCCTCTTCGGAGTATTCGCCTTCGCTGATGAGTACTTCTCTTACCTCCTCGTAGTACTCGTCAATCATCCTCGCACTCTCGCTCATGAGAACACTCTTTCTGACTTTCGTCTGAGACGTGAGTGCAGGGGAACAGGATGAAAAGAGCATCAGAATGACAGATGCCCAGCCGACAACTCTGTTGATAAGTGTTGCTTTCTTCATTTATTACCTCCAAATGTAATTCCAATGAGAAGACTGATTCTTGACTCGGAGAACTGAGGAATACTCTTTATCCTCGCCTCCTTCACATCCTCCCCGCTGATGGAGGAGCGGTACGTGTACTTCGGCCTTATGTAGAAGTGGCCGAAGACGAAATCCCAGCCCACAGACCCCTCCGCCGCGAAGTAGAGTCCCTCGTCGGGGGCATAGAGTCCCCAGAGATATCCGACCTTGACGAGGGAGGCTTCGGCAAAGAGCCCCAGGCCCTCCCAGGGGTGGACCGAGACGAGGATTCCGGTCTCGATGAGAGAAAGGTCATAATCTCTGCTTTTTCCATACCTAATTGGGATGACAATATCGAATGAATCAATGCCGATTGTAACCTCGGTGTCGATTCTCATCCCGTCGAGGAAGAATGCGTCGAATGAGCGAAGGTCAGCGCCTGCACTGATGGAAAATGCAGAGAGCGAAAGGGCTGTAAACAGGATTAAAAAAATAGTCACGAACTTCTTCATGACTATATTGTTTCAGGTTTGAATTGTAAAATTTGGCCAGAAAAGTGACACTTTTGGCCCTTTTTCACCATCCGAGAGCTTTTCGGAACTCCTCTTCGCTATTTTTGAGCCCCTTCGATGCGACCTTCACTTTGTCGTCGGAATTGTTGAGCGTGAAGATGACGCCGTCGTGTTTGTCGTCGACTTTTTCAAGTGAATAAGACTCGATCTGAGAGGTGAAAGCCGACCAGATGGGCTTGACGCCTCCGAGGTAACGCTTACGCTGGTAGAATACGATTTCGCTTCCCGTCACGACGAGAGCTCCCGAAATAAGCTCGGTCCCGTTCTCGGAGACGAAACCACCTCTCGAATAGAAGAAATCCTCGCCGTTCCTGCTCTTCTTTATCATACCTTTCGTGACGAGGGCCGTACACACATACCAGACAGCAGTAAGTATGATGAGAATAGGAATCATCCAGATGTGCACCTCACCCTTGAATGCTGCAAAATACGAGAAGATGCCGACTGCGATTACGAGTACAAGAAGAAGAGGATCAAATTTTTTCATCGTTTACTCCGCCAATATGATAGCAGAAATA
>CAZGNN010000042.1:0-3118 GCA_964527335.1 uncultured Spirochaetaceae bacterium
ATGACATCATCAGAAAGAGAAGAGAGCTGGGAATTCTAAACTCTGTTCCATGTCATTTGCTTCGGCAAAGCTTCTCGTAATTGCTACTGTCACGAAAGTTGTTCCTCTGTACCTTTTGAAAATGCAGTCTGTGAACGGTTCGAAGAAATGAAATGGAACAGAGTTTAGAATTCCCAGCTCTCTTCTCTTTCTGATGATGTCATTGTCGGCAACATCGCTTTTCAGTAATCCTTTTGCCTCAGCATCTACTCTGGAAAGCAATCCGAATTCTATAATTGATGCTAGATTCTCCAGTGCTGTTACATGGTAGAGCAACTTCTTGTTCTTATAGTCTCTTTCGCTCAATTGTCTGTCTCCTTATATTCAGGATAGCAATGAAATTGATGGAATGTATCACCTGCACATATACTTTCGTTATGCATGCAGGGTATCAGTGATGATACAGCCTGTTTTATGATTCCTCCTGTATGGATATTTTCAGTCAGATTCAAACATTCTGCAATGAAAAGAATGCTGTGGTTAATTCCGGTAATCGTCGTCGAGTGACGTTTCATTCTGTTCCCCTCAGTTCCAATATGATACTTCCACAGTCCCCCCAAAACTCCTATCATCTCTCTGGAGGCACTTATGACAGATATGACAGAGGGCAGGGCGCTGGGGCACATTGTGCGCTATGCTCTTCCGATACTCATCGGCAACTGGCTGCAGCTCATGTACAACGCTGTCGACTCCATTATCGCAGGGCGCTTCATAGGCCGCGACGCTCTTGCAGCCGAAGGCATTGCGGGGCCGCTGATGAATCTCATCATCCTCTTCATCAACGGTCTCTGCATAGGATCTGGTGTACTCATGAGCGAAGCTTTCGGCAGGAAGGATTACAGGAGACTAAAGGACAGCCACGGAACGCTTCTTCTCTTCGGTGTTGTTTCATCTGTGATTCTCTCTCTTGCCGCCGTTATCCTTTCGCCTCTGATTCTCAAGGCCCTCAAGTGTCCTGATGACATTTTCGATATTACCGATACATACCTCAGGATAATATTCCTCGGTACTCCCTTCACATTCCTCTACAATGCCTTTGCGTCAGCATTGAAGAGCGTGGGGGACTCGAAGACTCCGCTTAAGTTTCTTGCTTTCTCGTCGGTTTTAAATGCTGTTCTCGATCTTGTCTTCCTCGGTATCTTCCACTATGGAATAACATGCTCCGCCCTCACTACCGTGATTGCGGAGGCAGCATCTGCCGCTCTCTCGCTTGTACATATGGTGAGGAAAGAGAAGGTGCTCTGCCCCGGAAAGGAGAACCTCCGTTTCGACCGCAGGATTCTTTCGTCAATTCTTGTATATGCAGCGCCGACGGCCCTGCAGCAGGCAATCCAGCCAATAGGGAAGGTCCTTATCCAGGGAGTCGTGAACTCCCTCGGGACAGATACAATTGCCGCATTCAATGCAGTGACGAGAGTCGACGACTTTGCCTGCATTCCCGAGCAGGGGATTGCTACTGCAATATCCACATTCACGGCCCAGAACAGGGGCGCCGGAAAGAAGGACAGGATAAGGGACGGCTTCAGAAAAGGCCTGACGCTCGAACTCTGCTACTGGCTTTTCATCTGCACTCTCACGTTCTCCCTCAAAAAGCCGATAGTATCGCTATTCGTCAGCGGCGAGAGTGCCTCCTCTGTCATTTTCTGCGGAGTTGAGTATCTTTCGGTAATGGCATTCTTCTATGTCTTTCCTTCTCTCACCAACGGCTTCCAGGGATTCTACAGGGGGATGGGGAAGATGAAGACAACGGCTCTCGGGACTCTTATCCAGACGTCAATAAGGACTCTCTGCACCACATTCCTTGCTCCTGTATTCGGGATAAAGGGGATAGCATTCTCCTGTGCCATAGGCTGGTCTGTGATGCTTCTCTTCGAGATTCCATACTACTTTGTGATATCGAAAAGGGAAGGTATCAGATGCGGAAAATCAGCATGAAGAGATTGGCTGTCTGATTTTTTCTCGTCCTCAAAAAGCTATGACAGTGTCGCAATTTTTTCAACATCTTATACGTAAAGGAGTTATCTTCAGCTGTCTGTTTCTTTGTGACGCGATTGTCGGGACACTGAAGACACCGTGTCAGATACTGCACTGTATTCCGAGATAGAAACAGAGGAAACCTGTGTTCAGTACCTGGCGGTTGAGAGAGAGTTTTGTCTTCGTGCCGTCGGGAGTGACTATCTCTGCAGTGAGAGGATAACCGTATTCCGCACCGATGATGATGTAAGAAGATTCCGTACAGCTGAGGACAAGGTCCAGGTTTGCTGAAAGAAGCAGTGCCCTGAGTGAGCTTGTGTCTTCCTTTTCTCCCTCTCTCATCACGCTGTATCTGACGCCGGCACCGAGCCTGAATGAGCCGGGATAGAAACTGACTCCGGCCTTTACTCCGTAGCCGAGTCTTGTCTTCTGAGCAGTGTCGTTGATATAGCTCTTGCTGTTTCCGCTGATATCAGCAACGGCATTGAGAGCGATATGGTCAGTAAGGAAAAGGTCATAGTCGAGTGAAAGTGTGATGCCGTATCCTCCGCTTCCTTTCTGTTCTTTTCCGGAAGAAGTATCGAGAGGTGTATGATAGACGTGAAGAATGCCGGCTCCTCCTCTGACTCCTATCCTGGACTCTGCCGAAAGTCCCAGCGGCAGCAGGAGAACAAAAACAGTCAGTACACAGAGGATTTTTCTCTTCATATTCCTTCTTTCTTTGCCAATGATGACAGACTGAAGATACTCCTCTCTTTCCTTTCAGTCAATGAAGGGAAAATTCAGAGATATGACAAAGTTCTTCGACTGCAATTCCGGGGAAGTTACCTGACGGGAGGAGTGATACAAATGAGTGTTGCTTTTTACAATTTAATAGGATGGGTAATATGTTATGTTCAATGTGACTCGATTCTTGTTATCCAAACATAACATAGCGAAGTTCATTTTTTGGCTTTTCTCTTATGTTAAGAATGATTGTCTTATATTATTGGGGGAAAATTATGTTATTTGTTATGTTTATCCTTTACTTTTTACATTTTGCGTTTTAATAGAAGGTTATGGAATACTGCGAACAGATGTCCCCTGTCGTGCGTCCTGTCTTTAC
>CAZGNN010000042.1:3218-9811 GCA_964527335.1 uncultured Spirochaetaceae bacterium
AGAAGGTTATGGAATACTGCGAACAGATGTCCCCTGTCGTGCGTCCTGTCTTTACGGTGTGCGACGAGGACGGCAAGCTTTTTGTTTCTGCAGAGATTCCACCTGTGGATGTTGCGGAGAGACCGTGCTTTAAAACCGCGCGTGGAAGACTTCAGGGGTCATATGTCAGAGTGGGTGATGCAGATAAGCCTATGACCGAGTATGAGGTTTACAGCTATGAGGCTTTCAGAAAGAAATACCGTGATGATATCCGACCATCTGATGGGGCTGATATTTCTTTTCTGGACAGTACAAAGGTTGATCTGTACCTGGCCCTGAAACTCAGCGAAAGACCGAATCTCGCTCTTCTTTCAAAGGAGCAGAAGTATGAGATGACCGGAATAACCCATTCAGGCAATGTCACCATGCTGGCACTTCTGCTCTTCGGTATCTACCCTCAGTCGCTGTATCCGCAGCTGAGCATAATTGCTTCGGTTGTCCCCGGTAAGGAAATCGGTTCTCTTGATAGCAGCGGAAAGCGTTTCCTTGATTCAAAGCGCATTGAGGGGACTCTTTCCGAGATGCTTGATGGTGCTGTCTCCTTTGTCAGGACAAACATGAAAACCTCAGTGAAAATCAATCCTGATACCGGAGAAAGGGTTGATACCCCACAGTATCCCGTTACGGCGGTAAGGGAGGCAGTTTTGAATGCGCTTATCCACAGGGACTACAGCTTCCATACGGAAGGTATGCCTGTTCAGCTTGTCATGTACGACGACAGGATGGAGATAACGAATCCCGGAGGCCTGTACGGCCGTCTTACTGTTGATCAGCTGGGTCACGTCCAGCCTGATACCCGTAATCCGTCTCTGGTAACTGCCATGGAAACACTCGGTAAGACGGAGAACAGGTATTCCGGTATACCGACAATCCGCCATGCGATGAAGAGTCATTCGCTACCCGAACCCGTCTTTCTCGATATGCACGGTACTTTCAGAGTGACACTCTATAACAGCAGTCAGGAATCAGACTTTCCCGGCTGGAGCGACAGGAATCCTGATGCATCTGATGATGAAAAGGGTCTGATTGAATTCTGCCGTATTCCGAGAAGCAGAAACGAGATTGTTTCTCACATAGGAATCGAATCGGGGCAGTACGCACTTCGCCGTTACCTTGAACCTTTCGTCCGTTCCGGAATGATAGTGATGACGAATCCTGACGTTCCACGGGCAAGAAAACAGAAGTTCGTGACTGCCGACGGTGTGAAAAAGGGGCAATAGAAAGTTCCTCTCTGAAGTCTGCAGGACCAGGCATATTATCTCGCGCCCTGATTTCTGTATTCCTGCGGTGTTATTCCTTCCTCTTTCCTGAAGCGCTTTGTGAAGTAGCCGGGGTCTTGAAAACCGCAGAGGAGCGCTATGTCAGATATGCTGAGAGTCGAATAGAGGAGAAGCCTCCGGGCATCTTTCATTCTCAGCGTGAGTATGTAGCGGGAGAATGTCTCTCCCGTGCTCTTCAGAAAAAGCGACGAGAGATATGACGGCGAGAGTCCGGCTTCATCTGCCGCTGACGTGAGGGTGATGTTCTCTCTGTAGTGGTTTCTGATGTATCTTCTTGCCTTTCTTAACGGGGAGGGAAGAGCGGTGTTTTCATCTTTTTCTTTTTTCGATATGAAAAGCGAGGTCATCTCCTTCTGGAATGCTGAAAGCTCATTATTATCATGGCAGAGTTCGAGAGCATGCCTCAGATATGATATGAACGGAGTTGCTCCGATACCTGCTTTTTCATGATATACGGAGCACATGAGTATGTATTCGTTCCAGACCATCTCCTTGAGAAACTGAAACGAGGAGGAATCCGCATCCTGGATGAAGGATGATAATCTCTCGGATGCAGACTTCAGAAGGGTAATATCATCGAGAGTAAGGGCACGTACTGCTTCCGTGTAGAGCTTTTCGGCTTCACGGCGTATCTCGTCATCTGCCGAGGCGAGGAGGATTTTTCCGAGTATGTTCTCCTCCCTGTCCTTCTTTCCGTCGCTGAACAGCGTCATCGTTGTATCGAGCAGGGATTCGAGAAGCTCTCCAATTTCATCGAAGCGTGACGTAGTGATACTCGTGAGCGACTCGAAGTACCCCAGTGTCTGGTCGTCCGTATCGAGGCCGGAGGACAGGAGCATAAGCTCCAGTTTCTCCTCAGTCGGGGAATCGAGGAAGAAGGGACCGAGGAGAAGATAGTTCTCCTTCATCGGGATAAGAACGGAGTGAAGTTCGGTTGAGAGCACGATGTGGCAGAGGGTTCCCACACTGTGGAGAGAAGGGATGTCTAGTCTCTGATAAAAGCTTCCGATCATTCTCGCGACATCTTCCGGACAGGTGACACTCCCTTTCTTCGGAATGAGGTCAAGTTCCATCTCATAGTACGGAAGGCCGAGAAGTCTGACTATATGCCAAATGATGCTGTCAATTCTATTCAAAACTCATTCTCCACAATTTTTATCGATAATTCTGTCGATAATCATAAAATATTACTATAAAGCGTAAAATATTCCTACTGCAGAATCCCTCTCTATGATAAAAGAACTTCCGTAAAGGAAGTGAAGGTCATGCTGCCGTTTTCAGATCTCAATGGTAAGGTGTTCATCATAACAGGAGGGGCCGGCGCCTCGGCGGGAGGTACGGGACGTGCCCTGACGGAGAAGCTCGTATCATGCGGGGCTGATGTCGCCGTCTGGGATATCGCAGACGAAAAGGGAAAGAAGATGGAGAATGACTCCGTTTTCTATGTCCATGCTGATGTCAGAAGCGAGGATGAAGTGATAGCCGCCGTTGAAGAGACTGTGAGACGGTTCGGAAAGATTGACGGCCTCGTCAACAACGCATTCTGGCACGCGGACGTACAGCCGCCGCTTCATGAGATGACGCTGTCTGACTGGGACGAGCATGTCTCGATTAACCTCCGTGCCCACTTCATCGTGTGTAAGCATGTAATTCCTCATCTTCTGAAACAGAAGAGAAGCGTCATTCTCAACATGTCCACGACGGGAGCTCACAGAGGGGAGGACGGCTACTTCGGCTATTCGAGTGCGAAGGCGGGACTTGAGGCGCTTACAAGAAACATCGCAGCCCAGTACGGAAGAAGCGGCCTCAGGGCAAACAGCCTTGCCCCGGGTCTCATACTCTCGAAGGACACTGACAGGTATCTTACAGGTATTCCTCAGGTGAAGGAGGCATTCTCCCGCATAGACCGCAACAACCTTCTCTTTGACGGTCACGGAAGCGGGGAGGATATAGCATCAATCGCGCTCTTCCTTCTTTCTGACATGTCATCCTACATCACCGGAGAGTGCATCGTTGCTGACGGCGGTACGATAAGCCATGCCGCGCAATGGGCGGATTCGAGAAACATTACAGACTGAATATTGAAAATAAGGAGAATAAGCTATGGCAGCATTTGATCTGACAGGAAAGGTGGCAATCGTCACGGGTTCTACAAGCGGTATCGGGATAGGAGTTGCACGTGTTCTTGCATCCAACGGTGCTCATGTAGTAGTTACGGGACGAAGGGAATCGAGAGGAATGGAAGTTGTGAACGAAATCTCCTCGAAGGGCGGGAAGGCAAGCTTTCATAAGTTCGACATCATGAACGAGGATTCGATAAGGGCCCTCATTGAAGATACGGCCTCCTCTTTCGGCCATGTCGACATCGTCGTCAACAACGCGGCATCGGTCGACGCACAGGACGGCAATGTTGCAGATATCACGGCAGAGGCATGGGACTACATGCTCGCTTCCGACCTCAGGAGTGTCTTCCTGGTCTCCAAGTACGCTATCCTCCAGATGCAGAAGCAGAAGAGTGGAAGCATCATCAACATAGGAAGCACGGCAGGTATTGCCGGCAACCTCGGCTGGAGTGCATACGGACCGGCAAAGGCCGGCGTCGTCAATCTCACGAAGAACATCGCATATCAGTACGGCAAGGACAATATCCGCTGCAACTGCATTCAGCCGGGACTTATCGTAACTCCCCAGAACGATGCCAACGTTCCCGATTTCTTCCGTAACATCTATCTTGATGAAATCGAGGTCAACCGCTACGGATGCCCTGATGACATCGGCTATGCGGCACTATATCTTGCTTCAGATGAAGCGGCGTTCGTCACATCCCAGACCATCACTGTCGACGGAGGCATGATGTTCCACGCTCCGATGAACACTCCGCTGAGGAAACTTTCTCAGGCGGCAGAGAAGAAGAGCGAGTAACAAAGACAGAAAAAGTGAAGGAAGAGGCGAAATGCCTCTTCCTCTGCGTTACAGGGCTTTCAGACCGCAAGCGGTCTCTTCATATATGAACTGATGTTCCCGCTGTACTGAAACGGATTGGAAAATGACCTCGGGGCAGACTGCTTTTCCGCTTATCAGCCCCGGGAAAATGGCCGGATTACTCACTGTATTAATTTTTCTGCTGTCATCCTTCTCCTTCTCTGATATATTCTGTCTGTAATGAAGGCCATAATGAAGAAGCGCGGCATACTCGAGGAAATACTCCTTGATGATATCTCTAACTCTCTTGAGAAGGAAACAGGAGCGGAAGTAGTCAGCTCTTCCTGTCTCGGGAATGAAAAGATGAGAGACTCACTGAAAGAGCGTGTATCATTCGTTTTCGCCGTCCGTGATGTGAAACTATGGGTGGACTGGCAGAAACTCTTCAGCTTCTTCGACAGCTTCAGTGCGGTATCCGGAGTTTCGGTCAGGACTGTTGCACGTGCGTTCATCTCCGTCATCGTCGAAAACGGTCATCTTTCCGATGAAGATATCTCCGTCCTGAGGTGTATTGCCGTGTGCGACAACGGAGGCGGGACTTCCATTCCTTTTTTAAGTCTTCTCAGGGAAATGGAGAGAGCGGGAGTTGAGGTCTCTTCCATTGATGACTGCCTCTGTCATCTTGATGATGCCTGGGTTGTCATGTATGAGGAAGAAGAGGATGATGTTGCGCTCAGAAAATATGTTACATGTGATTCGATACTGGACAGGAGCGGAATAGATATCTATGACTGAATTTGATGAAACTGCACTGATGGAAATGTTCGTATCGAAAGTATACGACACGGTATATTCATGGCTTCCGGTGAAGAAGAAGGAGACGTTCAGCGTCTTCTTTCCACGCTCTATGGAAGAGCTTCTCAGAAAAAGCGTTTCATTCCATATGAAGAATGATGACTGGCGTATTGCGCTTGATTACAAAGCGCTGCTGAATTTCGCTTTCACTGCTTCATCCAAGCTGAAGTGCGGTTACGACAATCTCATCAAGGAGATTCTTCAGGTCATCTACGGCTGTGATGACCTCACGGGAGACTGTGTGAAACTCCTGAGGGTGATTATCAGACATTCCTGTGATGGCAAGGCAGAGTTTCCGCAGGTATGGGATGACAGCAAGTACGGAATGCTGAGAGTCAGGAACTTCACGTTTTCGCTTTCAACTCTCGAAGATGACGGGATCATCACTGTCAGCAATACTTCTGTGTATATCGAAATCGAGAATGATGTTTCCTGCAGATTCCTTATGGAAGAAGGAAACTGAATACCATTTTCTTCGGTGAATATCATCCTTCAGATAGCCCTGGCCTGCATTTCATGTTCTTGATAATCCTCCCGGATATGATGTATTTTTCTCTGAAATTCATCAGGGAAACAGAAACATGAAGAGAATATTCATCATAACAGCTCTCGCTCTGTCTATAGTTGCACTCTCTGTCTCATGCGAGCTGAATTCGAGGGTCACTTATTACACAGTGACATTCAATTCGGACGGCGGGAGCAGTGTCCGAACCCAGAAAGTTGAAGCCGGAGACAGTCCGATCGAGCCGAAGGACCCGACGAGGGGCGGCTACAGATTCGTCGAGTGGGAGAAGGAAGGGGAGAAGTACGACTTCAATGCGCCTGTCAATGCTGACATGACGCTCACTGCAAAGTGGGAATACCTCGAATACAACGTCGGTGATACCGGTCCTGCGGGCGGACTTATCTTCTACGTGTCAGATACTCCTCATGAGAGTTCCTACACGGATGAGAACGGAAAGACCGTGACCTACATCTGGAGATATCTTGAAGCAGCACCTGAAGACATCACTGTTGAAGGCGACAGGGATTTCGCCTTCGGCTACTGCCGGGATGCGGAAGGTAACAATATCGCATGCGGGGCCGTGGCGGATGAGATAGGCTTGGGAAGGACGAATACAAGGCTTCTTGTGAACGCAATGGGAGATGAAGCATATACAGGGAAGAATGACGAAAAGACTTCATCCTATGCCGCAAAGCTCTGCGACGACTACAGAAAGGGCGGCTACGATGACTGGTTCCTCCCGAGTGCACTCGAACTCAAGGAGATGTATTTAAAGCTACGACAGAGTGGAAAGGGAGGCTTTTCCAAAGAAAGCGGGCGATGGTACTCTTCAAGCACTGAGAACGGGACAGGACAGTCATACGTCTTCAGTTTCTACTATGACTACGATAATGGTTTTGTCATGAAGGATCGCAGTGAAGAGATGTTCATCCGTGCGATAAGAGCTTTCTAGACACCAATATCCTTTGAATTTTATGCTCTCTGCCGTCATC
>CAZGNN010000043.1:0-9810 GCA_964527335.1 uncultured Spirochaetaceae bacterium
TATGCCTTCTGATGATTCAGCCAGTAGTCAACACTCGTGGCCGTCAGGCGTCCGAGCTTCACGGCAATGTCGAGAGAGAGCCCCTGCTCTCCCCTGATGAGAATGCTAAGGTTCTTCGGCGTCGTTCCGAGCCTCTCTGCAAAGTCCTCCTCGGTGAATCCGTTATAATCAATGAACTTCTTGATATAGTGTCCGGGATGAAATGCAACCCTGTCCTTGTATTCCAGAATAGTACCCACAGCAAACCTCAAATCCAGTTATCTTTCCAAAAATAAAGCATACTAAAGCGAAGGCCAGAAAGTCAACGATAGCACAATAACTTATTCTGTCACAAAAAGTTATCAGTTTTCGGAACAAAGCAAAAAAATAATATCATCATCTACAAAGGAAAGAGCGCAGACACTGCAGGTTTTACCATATTCTTTACTGAATCCATTTTCAGTGAATGCATTTTCAGTAAGTTGAAACTGACCATTTTCTTCCAGAAAAAACTAACAGAGATCTTGTTTTCGGCTGCAGCCGGATTTATCCTGGATGAAGGTGAAAAGATGACAACGGCAGCCGAAAAGACAGATCATTATGAGAAAACGGAAATACAGAAAGGGTTTGAGGCTGCTTTCCTGAACTCAGCTGTCCTCTCGGACGAGAACCTGAGACCGTCATTCCTGTCAAACATTCCGAAACAGGGAAAGAAGGTGCTCACTGAAATCGAAGACCTCCTGCTCTCATGCGACAGCTACTTTCTCAGCGTTGCATTCATAACGATGGACGGACTTACCCCGCTTCTGGAAACGCTGAAGGAGCTGGATGAAAAAGGAGTAAAGGGCCGTATTCTTACGACAGACTATCTGGCATTCTCGGATCCGAGGGCTCTCGACAGACTCAACTCACTTCCGTCAATCGAACTCAGGATGTTCAACTCTCATACAGCCGGCTGCGGCCTGCACACAAAAGGATATGTCTTCAGAAAGGACGGGACATACAGGATAGTCATAGGCTCATCAAATATCACGGCAAGGGCTCTCACCCTCAACAGGGAATGGAACACAAAACTTGTTGCAGAGGAGAACGGAGAGCTGACGAAGGCTGTCATCAGTGAATTCGAGGAACTCTGGAAGGATGAGAACACTCATCTCTACGATGCAGTCAGGGATGAATACCGTGAAGAGTTCGAGATAACCAGAAAGCAGAGAGAGACGGCCCTTCAGGAAAATCCCGTATCTTTCGAGAAGTACACACTCTCCCCCAACTCCATGCAGGTCGGGTTCATCACGAATCTGAAGAGAATCATCGAAAGCGGAGAGGACAGAGCACTGCTCATCTCCGCAACAGGAACCGGAAAGACATATGCATCGGCATTTGCAATGAGGGAACTCGGATACAGAAGGGTGCTCTTTCTCGTGCACAGGGGACAGCTTGCAGAACAGACCAGGATTTCCTACGAGAAGGTATTCGGCTCCTCTGTCACATTCGGAATCATGGGAGCAGGAAAGAACGAGAGGAACAGAGACTATATCTTCGCCCTCGTCCAGACTCTCTCGAAGGATGACACGATGCACTCCTTCCCTCCTGATTACTTCGACTGCATCATCCTCGACGAAGCCCATCATTCGGCGGCAGGAAGCTACAAGAAGATACTCTCCTACTTCAAGCCACGTCTCTGGCTGGGCATGACGGCAACACCTGACAAGAGAGATGACAACATCGACGGACGCAACATCTATGAAATCTTCAACTACCAGATTGCATACGAGATAAGGCTGAAAGAGGCAATGGAAGAGAACCTTCTATGCCCCTTCCACTACTTCGGTCTTACGGACATCGCAGTTGTCTCAGAACAGAAGAATCTCTCACCAGAGGACTTCAACAGACTGGTAGCCTCGGAACGTGTCGACAGGATAATCGAGAAGGCTGAATACTTCGGCTACAGCGGGACAAGAGTCAAGGGACTTGTGTTCTGTTCCCGTATCAGCGAATCAATAAGACTCTCGGAAGAGTTCAACGAACGCGGCTACAGGACAATCGCCCTCAACGGTGACAGTTCACCGGAAGAAAGAGCAAAGGCTTTCGAACGGCTCGGCTCTGATGATGCGGAAGACAGACTCGATTACATCTTCTCTGTTGATATTCTCAACGAAGGTGTCGACATAGTTGAAGTGAACCAGGTAATCATGCTTCGTCCGACCGAATCTCCCATCGTTTTCATACAGCAGCTCGGACGCGGACTCAGAAAGGCCCGGGGAAAGGACTATGTCGTCGTGCTGGACTTCATCGGAAACTATGACAACAACTTCATGATCCCCGTGGCACTCTCGGGAGACAGAAGCTACAACAGGGACACAATCCGCAAGTATGTCATCAGCGGCAACAACACCATTCCCGGTGCTTCGACAATCCACTTCGACAGAATTGCAAAGGAAAGAATCTTCGATTCCATCAACCGCTTCAACGGGATAAAGAAGGTCATAAAGGAAAGCTACACGACGCTGAAGACAAAGCTCGGACGAAGGCCCTATCTCGAGGACTTCTACTCCTACAACGAGGCGGATCCGCTCCTCATCATAAAGGAATACAGGACATACCAGAACTTCATCCGCAAAGTTGACGGCGAGAGCTGCATTCCTCTGACACAGACCCAGGAGACAATACTCGAATACCTGTCGAAGACGGTACTCTCCGGAGTAAGACCATACGAACTCGAGATACTCTCTCTTCTGCTTTCAGTTCCTTTCATCACCTATGACGACATAAGGCAGAAGATTAAGGATGACTACGGTTTCACGGTCGATGATGACACGATAACATGTGCCGTGAAGGTCCTGAAAGGCTGCTTTGTCAACAAGGATGAAGAGATAGCGAAGTACGGTGTCATCAACGTACTCACCTCCGACAGCGGCACAGTCAGACGGGGAGACCTCTACAGGGAAATAGCCAAAAGCGAGGAATACCGCAGGCAGTTCGAGGATATAATCAAAGTCGGAAAGGAACGTTACAGGGACAGGTATCATACCGATACGACTGACGACAGCAGATTCGTTCTCTATGAAAAGTACTCCCGTCGTGATGTCTCACTCCTGATAAACGCAGGAAAGGACCTTTCATCCGTCATGTACGGAAAGTACAGGAAAGACAATGATGTGTTCATATTCGTCACGTATCACAAGCAGACGACGGAGGATGAGACCAAGGAATATATCTCCGGTAAACCCGACTACTCGGACAGATTCGAGAACAATTCGATATTCCTCTGGGATTCCCAGATTGGGCGCGGTCCCGAAAGCTCATACATGGCTGACGTGGAAAATGCGACGAACAAGCACCTCCTCATAAAGAAAAGTGATGCCGAAAGCTCGTTCTACTACATGGGACTCTTCGATGTTCAGGACAGATACGGCGCAAAGAAGAAAGACAACAAGGGAGTCGAAAGAGATATTACCAAGGTTATCCTGAAGATGCATAATAGCGTCAGGGACGATCTTCTGAGATACCTTGAAAGCTCCATTGAAGAGAAAGAAGGAATAGCACAGTGAAAACAGTAAAGGTGGTGGCAGCTGTCATCAGGAAAGATAACAGAATCTTCGCAACAGAACGAGGCTACGGGGAATTCAAGGACAAGTGGGAGTTCCCGGGCGGAAAGATAGAGAGTGGAGAAAGCGGACCGGAAGCCCTGAAGAGGGAAATCCGCGAGGAACTCGATACCATTATCGAAGTGGGGGACTACATCGACACTATCGAATACGACTACCCCACCTTCCATCTCTCGATGGAGTGCTACTGGTGTACCGTAGTTGAAGGTAAGCTCACACTCCTCGAGCACGAGAATGCCCTCTGGCTCGACAGGGACTCTCTTCTCTCCGTCGAATGGCTACCAGCGGACCTCGTTATCATCGACAAGGTAAGAGACGGACTTACAGAGTGACGGAAATCCATCAGAATTGACGATTCTGTTTATTTTTTCTGACGGATTTTAAAAAATCGTAAAAATAACATTTGCAAATACAGAACAGACTGCGCATCATTTATCATAGCGGGTTCGGATTCCGGCCCCGCAAAGGAAGGCCCCTGATGAAGAAACCCAAGTCCGCTCTGGTTATCGCACTTGTACTCACTGCACTTTTCGCATTCATATCCTGTGAAGCGAAGAACAGTGAAGACACACTCGTCAATGTCTATTTCGGAGATATCACGGCAAGAGCTATTGATGAGACAGCATTCGATGTGACACACAGCCAAAATATCACATCATCCACAGTTCTCAATGAAACTGCCGACAATCTCTACTGGGCATACTCAGCCGTGAAGAAGGATAATCTCTTCAAAACAGGTGAAACAAAAGACAAAGACGGAAATGTAATCTTTAAGAACATTAGCGACGAAAAGGGACTCAACAAATCCATCTCCTTCTCGAGAGGTGCGTGGGAATTTAAGCTGAAAGCCTACTCCACAGAAGCAGCAAGAACAGCAGGCACAAACCCGATTTACACGGGAACCACAACATCAACTATAGCTAAAGCATCTACAGCTGTACCTGTTTCTCTTGACTATGCATACTCCACAGGCGGCACAGGAAACGCGACTTTCAAATATACGGTATCACTCACACAGAATGCCACGCTGGGAACAACATACACGATTGAAAGTGTAAAGGTTACTGCAACACCGAAGACATCTTCAGGTACTGCACAGACAGTAACGCTCACTGCAGAATCGGGTTCGAATGTCTACAAAGGGACAATATCTAATCTGGACTACGGCCTTGTCAATGTTCAGATTGACGTGACAATCGGCGGTACCGTCTACTCTACAAGTCCGGAAGACTACATAGTCATGACAGACCTTAACACGGAGTTTGCAGGAAATACTGAAGTCACGATAAACGAAGGCGCAAATGTAAGTCTGAGTTTCTCCTCGACGGTTCCAACTACACAGCAGCCTGACAAGTCAAAGATTTCGTAACTGAAAACCATGTCCACTCCCAGAAAAGTCATCATCTGCATATTACTGTGCATAACTGTCTCTGCCCTCTTCTCTTCAGATGGAGGGAGGGATTCACTGACTCTGAAGTGGACATGGAGGCAAGAGGGAGATACTGACAGTTCTCTCTACCGCCTTTACGACTGGGACAGAAAGACAACGTCCGATTGGTCTGAAACCGATGGGAATGAAGCTGTAATCGAGGGTCTCGAGAAGAAAGGACGCTACGTTCTTGAAGTGAAGAACAAAAAGGACGGAGTGCTGTCGTCTTCCACAACCGGTATCTGGCCGGGAAGGAAGTCGAAGTGGAATTTCTCGTTCTCGATTCTTCTCGGAAACGATGTGAAAGTCTTTCCGTATGCTGTCAGAAAAGGACTCGACAGCGGAGTCTACTCGACTGTGCTGAGTGGAGGTCTCGGTTTTGACGCTCTCTACGATGCAACGTCTTTCATTTCATTTGGTGTAGACAGTGTCCTGAAGGCTACAGGATACACACACGTTCTGAAATCGAATCCGGTGCAGCTCTCACTTGAGATGATGGGAGAAGTCCGCTTCTCCTTCGGAGATGATATCTACCCGATAAAGAAGACATGGGAGAGCGATTACCTCCTGAAGAGATTCGGTATCTCGCTGCTACTCGGCGGCGCACTCTATACAGATTTCAGGACGACGAATCTCTTCGTCCCGGGTCTCGGGATGAAGGCCCTGTGTGATATCTACTCGGAGAGCAGCATCACAGCGGGAATCTTCGTTAGAGCGACTGCCTTCTATTTCAATCACACTGATCCGCTCTACTCTGTTCTCGACCTAAGCACATCCTGGGGAATAAGACTCGGCTGGAGAGGAGACGAAAGATGAAGAGAGCACTCGTTATCCTCATGACTGTTGTTCTCCTCACCGTATCGTGTTCATACGAGGAGACAGTCAACGACCACTTCTACCCCTATTGCAGGCTAGAGGAGTTCGAGAGCTTCTTTGCCCAGGTCACATTCCTCTCTTCAGATATGTCATACCCCGAACTCTATACCGAGAACGGCAAGGAATATCTTGTTGCGGTAATCAACGGCTTTGACAGAGAAGAATATGCACTCGAAATAAAGGGAGAGCTTACCGTCAGGGACGGTATCATGGCAATAAACAGCTCCTCCTTCTATAAGGCAGATAATGTCACATCTGTAGTTCTACCCTCTTCATGCCGTTCTCTCGGAAAGAACTCCCTTCCCCAGAAGGCATCAGAGATGACAATGACGCTCAAGGCCGCAACGGACCTCTGGAAAGCCGTCAGTGATGAGAACAAAGGAAACTTACATAAGCTCACTGTAACGGGAGGCGGCGAACTTCTCACGATAAGCGGCAACTTCTGTAACCTCGAGTCCGTCACTGTCACTAACGACGGAAGAGCAGCCTACTGGCCTGTTCTCCCGACTCTCCGTAAGACAGGATACACATTCCGCGGCTGGGAGGATGCTGACGGGAACAGTGTCGTATCGGGAACGAGGATAAACGGGACATCCGGCACGGCACACCCCGTGTGGGAGGAAGGCGATGATCCGGATTCCCCCTCCTCCGGAGATGAAGACACATCCCAGGGTTCATCAACATTCAGAATTCCCCAGATAACACTCCAGACTTCCCCCGAGTACAGACTCTCCATCGTGAACAACGGTGACGGCACTTACACGGTGACACCGGGAAGTGCGAGTTCGGGCTACACACTCTACTATGACGGAGTACCGTGTACATTCCCGTTCGAGGAAGGAAAATGGAAGGTAACGGTACATACAATCGGAAGTCACACATTCTCCGTCTTCTATCTCGACGGCAGCGGTAATGCACAGGGCTTTGCCCAGATAACATTCGAGGCGACAGCGGCAAAATGAAGAAAGCATCAAGACTGATTACACTGATAACCATAGTACTTCTCATCCTTCCGTCCTGTGCCGTAGAAAGAGCGGACGACACAGTTCTCGTAAGCTTTACGGAAATCAGTGCAAGGACAATAGACAGCTCCCGCTTCGATACGGAAGAAAACAGGGCAACAACAGGCAATGATGTCATTCCGGCAACCTCGGACGAGCTCTACTGGTTCTATAAAGCTACGAAGAAGGACAATCTCTTCAAAGTGGGTGATACGGACGGCGAATATGTTGCCCTCAGCACGGCAACAGGCCTCAATATCCCGGTGTCACTCTCACGCGGCGACTGGGAATTCTCCCTCAAGGCCTACAGCGACGTCACGAAGAACCCCGTATATGAAGGAACAACGGGGACTGTGAACATAACATCAGCCTGCTCAGTCGCCGTTCCTCTCGACTACACCTACGCTTCCGGAAGCGGAAAGATAAGAATCGAATGTGCGGTTCCGGTTCATGAGATCATCACAAGAACATCAGGTGAGGACAACAGCGACTACACTGTCAGGGCAACAGCCTACTTCACACCTCTCAATGCATCAACTGGTACACCTTCTGCGTGTGACCTTGCAGTATCTGGCAAATCCGAAGGCAATATGGTTACCACTTCTTCCGATGTGAATCTGACTTCGGGGCTCTGGAAAGTGTCCGTAACAGTTTACATCGACAGCGCATCATTCACAGTGCTGGACGAGACTGTCGCTATCATGAACGGCCTTACTACATCCCTTACCGCCAAGGACTCGATAAACTTCTATGAATCGACTGTCATCAAGGGAGACTCCATTACCCTCGGGACCTACAGCAGTACTCCCCTCACGTGGCGAGTTATCGGTGTCGACTATGAAAACGACAGGGCACTACTTCTCTCGGACACCGTCCTCGAAAAGGACAGTCTCGCCCACTCTGTTGCCGCAGGAGACTATTCCTGGGCTTCATCCTCCGTCAGGACCTGGATGAACGGGACATTCTACACATCCGCTTTCTCAGATACCGAGAAGTCCCTTATTGCCGAAGTCGCCATTGATACAGGGACAGAGACGACAGAAGACAAGGTATTTGCTCTTACCGCCGATGAAGTTAAAAAGTACCTCGGAGAGGCAAACACAAAGAGAATCTGCTACGCCCAGGACGGAACAGCATCAGCATGGTGGACACGCTCCTTGGACAGCACGGCGACGGAAAGCGTCCAGTATATTGACGACCGCGGTTACACTGAAAATGCAGACCCGACTTCCCAGAAAGGAGTACGCCCCGCCCTCTGGATAAAGCTCGGAGATACAACTGACGCCACCCCGACCCGCTATACGATAACATACAACCTTGGCCGCGGCTCTCTCGAGAACGGAGTCGAGAATCCTTCGTCATATACCCGAGGCTCCTCCCTCGACAGTTCGTTCACCATCAGCAATCCGACCTTCAACAGCGATTACATCACATTCATGGGATGGAAGAAGGAAGGAGAAGATGACAGTACTGCAACAGTGAACTACACTGTCGACAAGACAACAGAGGAGAATCTGAGCCTTGTTGCCGTATGGAAAGAGGCCGAGACGATAACTCTCGGAACATACTCCGGCACTTCCCTCTCCTGGATTCCCGTCAAATATGATTACGATAACAGGAAGATACTTCTTCTGAGCGAGAAGGTTCTGACGAGCATGGCTCATCAGAGCGATACGACATCATCCTACAGATGGGCAGAGAGCAACATAAGGACATGGCTCAACGAAGATTTCCTGTCTTCATTCACAACAGATGAAAAGTGCCGCATCCTCCGTTCCACGATAGAGACATTACCCGGAGGTCAGGCAACAGGAGAAACGACCGAGGACTATATCTTCCTCATCCCATTCGAAGAAGAATATGTCAATTGCATTACCCAGGAGCAGAAAAAGGCATCCGATTTGAAAGGCAATGCTTCATCCTGGTGGACAAGCGGTGGAGACCGTGACAGTACAAACCACGCCTACTTCTACGATTCTGACGGTTATCCAGCGGCATCATCAACAACATCTTCATACGGTGTCCGCCCTGCAATGTGGATTGCATTCGAAGACAGTGCATATAACCCGTCAACGAGCTATACGATAACATACGACCTCAACGGCGGTGCTTATGAAAGCGGCGTCACATACCCCGATTCATATATAAGAGGTTCAATCTTCGACAGTGCATTCTCAATTCCGGATGCGACATACAACAGCGCCTACATCACATTCGCCGGCTGGAAGCTGAAGGGAACTGATGACAGCACTGCTGTAAAGAACTACACAATCGGCAAGAACGAGACGGGAGATATCGAGCTTGTTGCCGTATGGAAAGAAGCCGAGACGATAACTCTCGGAACATACTCCGGCTCTTCCATCTCCTGGATTCCGATTACATATGACTACGAGAACAGGAAGATATTCCTCCTCAGCGAGAAGGTTCTTCTGAACATGGCCCACATGGACAGCACATCGACACTGAGCTATTACATGTGGTCGGAATCGCTGATCAGAACATGGCTCAACGGAGAGTTCCTCACCGGCTCCTTCACTGACAGTGAGAAGTCTCTCATACTCGACACTACCCTTGAAACGTTGATAAGCGGAACAAAAACAAAGGAAAACACAGAGGACAAGATCTTCCTAGTATCTCGTTCGGACATCAGCGGCCTTGACACATCAACGACAAAAGCAGTGAATCTTAGCGGTAATGCAACTTCATGGTGGACACGTGACGGCAACGAAGGAACCGAAACAACATCTTCCAGCACTGACAAATATGTCTATACGTTTGATTCCGATGGATATGGCAGCAACATCTCCAGCGGAACAACAAACCGCGGTGTCCGTCCTGCCATGTGGATATCTTTCAACTGACATAACTGAGACTTCTCTCCGAACGGCCCCGCTTATTCTGTTTCAGTATGAAGCTC
>CAZGNN010000044.1:0-9703 GCA_964527335.1 uncultured Spirochaetaceae bacterium
ATGCTGGGTGCGAGCATAGCAAAAAATAAAAATCGCCACGACTCTGGAAATTAGTGGCGATTCTGCAAACAAAATAAAACTTTGAAGCAAATCAACCTATATCCTCAGGTAGTGCTTCTTATCTATATTTTCATCTTTTTCGGGAGAAAGTCAAATGATTATGTCCTGGGAATGAAAAATCGCATGGGTGGAGGACAGGTCCAGCCGTCATTCCCCTTGCTGGAACATGCCAGATTTTGAGATGTTCTCGCTTATAAGCTGAGGTGCATGGAGAGAAAAGAATATCGCCACGACTCGGATAATCAGTGGCGATTCTGCTAATTTAAACAAAATATGAAGCAAATCAACATTTGTTGAGCTTCATCCATATATTCCCGCTTTCCGCTATGGTTGTCAAACGGCTTTTCGAGATGTGAAAAACGGTGATGCGGGGTAGTGACAAAGCTTTTTCCTTTTGGTATATTACATCCGATTCTTGAGCCTGCGGGCAGAGGAGGTGAGATATTATGGCATTCGTTAAAATTGAAGAAACAGAACCACTCGAGAAAGCTATCAAGCGTTTCAAGAGAATGGTCGAGAAGGAAGGCGTCATCAGAGACTACAAGATGCGCAGATACTTCGAGAAGCCATCCGCTATCCAGCACCGCAAGGACAAGGCTATGGCACGCAAGCAGATGCTCAAGAACAAGAAGGCTCGTTCTTCGAAGGCTTATTAATCTTGAGCAGAATCATAAGGTGGACTCTTCGGAGTCCATTTTTCTTTGCCTTCTGTCTGCCTGCTGTTTGTAAAAAAACAAGTATTGTGTATGAAAAGTTCCGGTTGTCGGTTAAACTTGAACCGTATGTGGAAGGAAATGACGGAGGACAGAAGAAAGAAGGTCAGGTGGCTCTGTGTTAATCTGGTCCTTGCTCTCTTTGAGAGCTGGCTCTGTTTCGCCCTGATGTTCAGGCTCGGAAAGGGCTTCGATCTCTCATATCTTCTGAAGTATCAGAACTGGGCGAATTTCTGCCTTTTCCTCTCGTCGTGGATTCTCATCGCTCTCTGCATTGCCGAACTCGGGTGTGGAAAGGAGAGGTCATACTACGGCTTCAGACTCTTCAGATACATGTCGGTGACGGCTTCGACGGTGACTTTCATCGTCGCAGTCCTCGTGTCCCTTCCGTTCAACGGTTTCGATTTCCGTCCCTATCTCGAGCCTGTGAATCTTCTCGAGTGCATTGTCTGTCCTTTTCTCGCTTATTACTCGTTCACCCGCTACGGTGACTACAGTGACTTCGGAGGAAACGAGACTGTGCTCGTCACTCTCCCCGGTCTTCTCTATAACGGTATAATCGTCATTCTCAACAGGGCAGGGGTCCTCGACGGCCCGTACAGCTTCCAGAAGGCTGAAGGGGGAACTGCTGTATTCTGGTCTGCCCTCATTGTCACAGGTACTTTCATCGTGGCATCTGCCATCCTCATCGTTGCCCGGGCTCACGGTCCCGTTGTGAAGAAGAGAGAGAAACTGAAGAGCAGAAAGGCCGTTCTCAATCTCGAGAAGACCGTCGACGATGAAGCCGAAACAAGAAGGTGAGAAAAGAAATGAGGCCGTCCGGCCTCATCCTTTCCTACTTGTTTGCAAGGAACCTCGAGAGGAATTCCTTTGTTCTTTCGCTCTTCGGGGAATTGAAGATTTCCTCCGGTGTCCCGTCCTCTTCGATTCTTCCGTCCGCCATGAAGAGTACGCGGTTTGATACATCCCGGGCAAACGACATCTCGTGCGTTACGACGAGCATCGTCATGCCGCTCTTTGCAAGCCTCTTCATTACGTCGAGTACCTCGCCGACCATCTCGGGGTCGAGCGCACTCGTGGGCTCGTCGAAGAGAAGGATTTCGGGGTTCATGGCAAGCGCCCTCGCTATTGCGACGCGCTGCTTCTGTCCCCCCGAAAGCTGCCTCGGCTTTGCGTTGATGTATTCGTCCATGCCGACCTTCTGGAGGTAGTCATGGGCAATCCGTGTTGCTTCCTCCTTGCTTCTCTTCAGAACCTTCACCTGACCGATTACGCAGTTCTGGAGAACGTTGTAGTTGTTGAAGAGATTGAATGACTGGAAAACCATACCGACCTTCGTGCGGTAGGCATCCTCGTTGATCTCTCTGTCGAGAACGTTCTTCCCGTCATAGATTATGCTTCCCGCCGTTGCATCCTCGAGCATGTTGATACATCTCAGGAGCGTACTCTTTCCGCTTCCGGAGGATCCGATGATGCTGATCACATCTCCCTTCTCGACCGTGAAGTCTATATCCTTAAGAACCTCGTTTGTTCCGAACGTCTTTACAAGATGTTCTACCTTGAGAAGTGTTTCCATCAGTGAGTTCCTCCTGTCTTCCTGTTATAGGATGTGAGACCGGACGTGAATGCGAGTGTATCTGTCGTCGCGAGATCGAAGTTTGCAGGTCCGTCCATCCTGTTCTCGGCCCATCTGAGGATGCGCGAGCATGTGAATGTGAGGATGAAGTAGATAATCATCGTAACCGTTGCTGCCTCGAAGTAGGTGTAGAGTGCACCCGAGATGCTCTTGAACGTGAAGAAGAGCTCGACTGTTCCGATGATGGAGAGTACACAGGTATCCTTGATGTTGATGATGAGGTTGTTGCCGATCTGGGGCATGACATTCCTCAGTGCCTGCGGGAGTACCACGAGCGTCATCGTCTGGAAGTGGCTCATGCCGATTGCCCTTGCGCCCTCTGTCTGTCCCTGCTCGACGGAGAGGATTCCTCCTCTAACCGTCTCTGCCATGTATGCACCCGTGTTGATGGAGACTATGAGGATGGCCGCACTCCACATTCCGAGGTTCACGTGGAAGAGCTGCGCCGTTCCGTAGTAGATGAATGCTGCCTGGAGCATCATCGGGGTACCGCGGAAGATCTCGACGTAGGCGGTGAGTATCCACTTGACTATCTTCAGAAGAGCACGTGAGAACCTGTTTGCGTTCTTCTTCGGCTCCGTCGTCTGCACGAGTCCAACTGCAAAGCCTATCACGCAGCCGAGGAGCGTACAGACTATGGCGATGACCATAGTCGTAGCTGCTCCTTCGAGAAGTGACAGGCTGTATCTCTGGAGGATGTACCACATCCTCTGGAAGAAATTCATCTGTGAAATTGTCATTGCTATACCTTACAGTGAAAGCGGCTGAACGGAAATAGCTTCGTCCATCATTCTGTTGTAATCTTCAACTGTGAGTGTGCTCAGAGCTTCGTTGATCTTTGCCGTGAGCTCGGTGTTGTTCTTCGATACCGAGATTCCGATGTTGATCTCCTCTTCGCTTACCTCGAAGTCATCTCCACTGTCCGAGAAGTCGAGAAGCTTGAACTGCGGGTATGCAACGAGTGCTGCCTGACCTGTCGGCATGTCCGTGCAGACGACATCGACTCTGCCGGAAGCGAGTGCAACGAGCATTGCCGGTGCGCTTTCCTGGGCTGCGAGGATGTTTGCATTCTCTATCTGCGGGAGGCAGACATCATACCATATTGTATTCTGCTGGCTTGTACATGTGGCACCCTTGAGGTCGCTGACGCCCTGAGCGGATGCATACTTGCTGTCGCTGTTCACGAGACATATGATGGAAGCGTAGTAATAAGGTTCTGTGAAATCGACCATCTGGAGTCTGTCTGATGTGATTGACTGACCTGCGATAACACAGTCGACTGTGCCGGACTGTACTGCAGGAACAAGAGAATCCCAGTCGAGCTTGACGATTTCGAGATCCATTCCGAGATACTGGGCGATATATTTAGCCATCATTACATCGTAGCCGTAAGCGTAGTCCTTGCTTCCCGAAATCCTGACGGCGCCGTTGGCATCCGTTGTCTGTGTCCAGTTATACGGAGCATAGCCGCATTCCATTGCGACACGGAGCGTGTTTGATGAGGAAGATGCCGTTTCCGTGCTTCCGCCTGCGAAGATGGCAAGTGTCATGATCAAAGCGATTGTAATGGTGATAAGTCTTTTCATGTTAGTCTCCCAAAAGGTTAAAGTTTCAAGTAGGTTGATGGTAATATAGCGAGCTGTTAGGAAATAGTCAATATGTTATTTTTAATTATCAAATGTTATTTCTATAACACATTTAACATGGAAGACAACCATCCCCCTATCTGAACACAAGCCGTAATCTCCCCAACTGCCATTTCGGTTTCCATGTTCGGATAACCCAGCGTCAGAAGCCGGCTTCCTCTGACCGGCATGCTGCTTTGTATTGTCAGATATCCTGTCTGGAAGAGCAGGGGGATGCAGTCTGCGCCGGTGGAGATGTCCGAGTTCAATATCCTCTCCAGTGATATTCCGGATTCCCCTGTCCCTGCCTGTTTCAGCGCATCCCTGACAGGTTCCGGCACTTCCCTGTTCCTGTATGCGGTGAACTTATTCCCACCGCCAGTGAAGAAGGAGCCGATGGAAAGAGGGCTGTAAACAGTATCGCCGGAGGGAGAGAATCTGTAGCCGCCGTACCACTTTCTTATCTTCGTGATGTACTCGTCTCTTGTTATTCCGCTTTTCTGACGGCGTTGATGATATATCGGACAAAGTACCTCTCAATTTCCTATTCGGTGTAGCCGAATGTCGTGGCATACTCTTCCTTCATGGAGATGTCGGTGAAATTGTTGGCAGTGTAGAATCTCACGGTCTTGTCTGTCGTTTTCACAAACACAAGATAACACGGAGAAAGACGGCATATAAGATACGAAAACGGGGCAATGCAAAGCTGTCTGCCAGGTATCAGTAATCAATCGGATAGCTTCTGAGAACATGGTCGAGCCTGAAGAAAGTGTGAGCTCTGCAATTTTAACGCAGGTTGCGGCAGAATTGAGACAAAGAAAATGAGGTACCCGGGAAGGTACCTCATGTCTGTCATTGCCGCGCTTATTTCTGGATGAAGTGAACTGCGAAGCCGCCGATTTCCTCGTTGACGTAGAAGAACTTGACCTTGCCCTTTGCGTCGTATGTGAAGCTGGATTCGTTGATTGTGTAGCCGAGCTTCTTTACGTAAGCCATCGTGCGTGCGATGTTGTTGACCTTGTAGCCGATGTGGCCGTGTGTGCCGGGGCCGTTGAGGTTCATGATTTCGATTGACTTGTCCATGAAGAAGCCCTTGCTTGTCTCGCTTACTGCCATTCCAAACTTGCCGAGCTTCTCTGTCATTGCAACTGCATCATCCTTGCCGTTTGCGTTGATTCCGAAGTGTGCGAGCTCGAAGCCCTGCATTCTTGTGACTGCATCGCGGCAGAGTGCCTCGATTTCGTCCCACTTGTCGTTGTTGATGAGATCAGCCTTGACCATCCAGGATCCGCCGACTGCAAGTACGTTGCCTGCCTTTGCATAGTCTGCGAGGTTGTCCGGGTTGATACCGCCTGTCGTCATGAACTTGACGCCGGGGAACGGACCGCCGAGGTCCTTGAGCATCTTGACGCCGCCTGATGATTCAGCCGGGAAGAACTTGAGAACCTTGAGACCGAGATTGACGCCCTTCTGGACTTCGCTTGCCGTGCATACGCCGGGTGTGACGGGAACGTTGTTCTTCTGGCACCACTTGACTGTGTCTTCATCGAGTCCGGGGGATACGATGAAGGATGCACCTGCCTTGACTGCCTTCTCAGCTGTCTCGGGGTTGAGGACTGTGCCTGCACCTACGACCATCTCAGGATAAGCCTTGACCATTCTTCTGATGGCTTCCTCTGCTGCGTCTGTTCTGAATGTGACTTCAGCACAGTTGATACCGCCGCGGCACATTGCTCCTGCAAGAGCTTCAGCCTTGTCGGCATCATCGATCTTCACAACCGGAACGATTCCGAGTGTATGGAAAAATTCAAATAATTCAGATTCCTTCATTTTTTTCCTCCGATTGACAAAACTATAACACATAAAAACCGACTAATTAACGGAAGATTCAGACATGTTGTTGACTCTTGGAAACCTCGAAAACAGAATGGAGAAAAAAATCGAAAGGAGACAGATATGTCAGACAAGAAATATGTAACATTCGGCGAAATCATGCTCCGTCTCAGAAGCCCTGAGCATGAAAGATTATTCCAGAGTCCGGCTCTGGAGGCAACATTCGGCGGCGGAGAGGCCAACGTTGCAGTTTCTCTTTCAATATTCGGCGGCAACGTCAAGTTCGTGACCGCTCTTCCCGACAACGCTGTAGGTGAAGCATGCAAGAGAGAAATCATGAAGTACGGCGTCGACACATCCTCCATCAACATGGTCAAGGATGCAAGACTCGGTATCTACTACCTCGAGACAGGTGCTGTCCAGAGACCTTCCCTCGTCGTTTACGACAGAGCTAACTCTGCAATCGCAAACTCCAAGCCGTCAGATTTCGACTGGAACGAAATCATGAAGGGTGCTTCATGGTTCCATACAACAGGTATCACACCGGCAGTAAGCCAGGAGGCAGCTGACTGCGCTCTCGAGGCTATGAAGGCAGCTAAGAAGGCCGGTGCTACAGTATCGATTGACCTCAACTACAGAAAGAAGCTCTGGAAGTACGGAAAGACTGCTCCGGAAGTCATGAGGGAACTCGTGAAGTATGCTGATGTCGTCATCGCAAACGAGGAAGACATCCAGAAGTGTCTCGGAATCGAAGCAGACAGCGACGTAACATCCGGTAAGCTCGACACGGATGTCTACAAGGAGCTCGCAGCCAAGGTCAAGGCTCAGTATCCGAACGTACAGTATGTTGCAATCACACTCAGGGAAAGCAAGAGTGCCGACCACAACGGATGGAGTGCAGCTCTCTCCGGTAAGAACGGTTTCTACCTTTCACGCCACTACGAGATTACAGATATCATCGACAGAGTCGGCGGCGGTGACAGCTTCGCAGCAGGCATCATCTGGGCTCTCAGCCACTATGATGACGAACAGTACTGCATCAACTTCGCAGTTGCTGCTTCCTGTCTCAAGCACACCATCAACGGTGACTTCAACCTCTCCAGACTCAGCGAAGTCGAAGCTCTCTGCAAGGGCGACGGTTCGGGAAGAGTCCAGAGATAATCATTCCCGAAATGGAAAATGGGGTAGTGCAGACTACCTCATTTTTGTTTAGGATAGAGCTATGAACAGACTTATTCTTCTCGGTGATTCAACATGTGCGATAAAGGAGCGCACCGCACGCCCGGAAACGGGGTGGGGTGAAGCCTTCTATCCCTTCCTCGCTCCGGAATGGACAATCCTCAATTATGCAAAGAACGGACGCTCCACAAGGTCCTGCCTCAATGAAGGCATATTCTCCGAAGCCCTCATGACGGCATCGGAGGGTGATGCTGCCATAATCCAGTTCGGTCACAATGACCAGAAAACTGACGAAAGGGGCACCGATCCGTTCACAAGCTATTCGGCAAATCTCATATATATGGCTACGGAACTCAGAAAGAAGGGATGCGACGTCTACTTCGTCACTTCCGTTCCGAGGCATAAGTTCGAAAACGGTAAGCCCGTTGATTCCCATAAGGATTACATTGCGGCAATGAAGTGGGCGGGGCACCATCTCTCCGTTCCCGTTCTCGATATAACAATACCTCTGATGATGGATCTTGCCATGCTCGGGGACGAGAAAAGCAAAAAATATTATATGAACTTCGGAAAGGGTGAATATCCGAACTTCATCGACGGCAAGGAAGACAACACTCACCTCAGACCCGAGGGTGCCATCTGGGTTGCCAAGGAAATTGCAGGGGGACTGGAAAAACTCGGCTGCAGCTTCATCCGCAAGTGAAAGAAAAATACCGGTTCCTTCCGTATTCTCTGTCGGAAGAACCGGTCTGTTTTGTGTGTTGACTTGCTTACGGCTTCCCGTAGCAGGAGCGAAGGTTTGTCCGGAAAGATTCAGGAGAAAAGGGACGCAAGTTTTCTGAACTCTGCTACAGACATGTTTGCTTCCTCGGCTGCTTCGCTTTCTGTAAGTTTTCCTTTCTTTATGAGGTTTGTCAAAAGAATGAATCTTTCTTTTGCCCTTCCTATAGCTTCACTATCCGCTTTCAGAAGTTCATTGTTTTTTTCTTCATTGTATTCAGTGATACACATATCATCATCTCATAGCTGTCCGGAGCAGGTGTCATGGCCAGAAGCCGGTTTGAAAGGTATCAGCCGAACTGGGCGACAAGCTTTCTAAAGTCTGCAACAGACATGTTTGCTTTCTTTGCAGCGACATCTTCAGTAATCAGACCGTCTTTGAGAAAATCGATAATCATAATAATTTTCCCTTCAGCCTTGCTTTCTTCTTTTAGAAGCTCATTGTTTTTTTCTTCATCATATTCAGTGATGCACATGTTTGTTACCTCCGCCTTATTCTGCAAAAGGAATGATTTAATAGTGAAACTGTCAGGCATCTCCTCGAGTGCCATGTCGACAGCTATTCTCAGGGCTTCCTTAGCGCTTATTGTATCGTTCTTTACTTCCTTCTGGTATTTCCTTACTTTGTCTATGAACCATGAATATTCACTCAGTGGCTTACAGTTATCAAAGAGTTCCCTGTTCTTTCCGTAGTTGATGTTGATCATGTGAACAGTAACTTCGATGTCACCATCCTTACCGCTGAAGGCCTGACTCAGTTTCAGTTCGAAACGGTCCTCTTTTTCATCTTCTCCGTTGTAGAAACAAACGCATCGGGGAGCCGGGATACTTTTGAGCTTTGTACTGTACAGGTATATCGAGTTTCTTTCAACGTACTTCGAATACAGCAGGCCGGCATACATAAGATATCTCAACGGCATGTTCGGATTGTATGACGACTGCTGTTCGTAGAGATTCATGGTATCTGAGATGAGGAATGAAACGTCATTCTTCATTCCCATGTAGACAGCGTCTTCGATTGTCGTAAGTTCGATGTCGTCTGCGTTGCTGTACTCCGTTCCGTTGATGGCGTTGTAGAGGCTCAGCGTCCAGCCTTTGTTCGCCTCATTGCCGAAGATGAACTTGAATAGTCTGTCTTTCAATTCTCTGTTTACTTTAGCCATACGCTGCCTCCTTGTGTCTGTAATTATAATATCATACAGAAGAAGGAATACGGCAAGAGATTTCCCCGTATCATGACAGAAATGACACATGCCTTCATCTATCTGTCGTTCACTCTCTCATATGATGCGGGCAAGTGTCCTTCCGAGCACTGTGTCAAAGCCGAGAGCGGAGTACATCTCCTCGTCACACGGTGCCGAACACACTGTCATACTCGATATCCCCTCATTCCGGCACCAGGCTTCGGCAGCCTTGCACAGAAGGCGAGCAATGCCCATCTTCCTGAAGCCGGGCTCTATGTAGAAATCCTCGAATATACCGGTATCTGAAGAGGTGAAGGTCGAGTAGCATCTTGCGATGCTGCACATGCCGTCATACGTATCTTCATGCCTTGCGATGAAGAATGTGATTCTTCCTTCCCTTACTGCCGTCTTCAGTCTCTGCTTCTCTTCCTCTGTGAGAGGCGCTTCTCCGATGCTTTTCTTGTAGGCGTTTTCCAGGTTAAGGAACTCTTCATCATCAGCACTTTCGAGAATCGTGACGGTGAAGGGAATGTTTTCTGTATTGTTTTCCATCATGGTTTTTCCTGAATCTGAAGTTTCCATCCGCTTCATTTTACTCTCTCTGGGAGAAAGTGACTTTCGAATTATCCGCCAGGTGCGACATTTTTCTCTGTGACAGAAGAAGGGCTCCCCTCTTGGAGAGCCCTGTATCTT
>CAZGNN010000045.1:0-9662 GCA_964527335.1 uncultured Spirochaetaceae bacterium
GTCGGCAGTACGATGTGGACTATCGACTGGAAGAGATTGCATCCGTCAATCTTCGCAGCCTCCTCGAGGCTTACCGGGATTCTGTCGAAGAAGCTGCGTGACATGATCGTGCAGAACGCGACGACAGTTGCGATGTAGATGATCGAGAGCGAGAAGTGATTGTCCACGAGCTTGAGTTTCGAGAACATCATGAAGAGAGGCACCATCAGCATGAATGACGGCACTGTCTGCGTGAAGTACATGATGATCTCTATCTTGCCCTTGAGCTTCTTCGCCTTGAGACGGGAGAGCGCAAAGCCGCTCATGATTGACACGCAGAGCGCTCCGACGGAGGCTACGAGCGTGACCTTGAGGGAGTTCAGGAAGTACTTTCCGAAATTGCTGTACGTGAACAGCTTCTTATAGGCCGCGAACGTCGGTTCCTTCGGCCAGTAGATGAGGGGAAGGGCGTAGAGCTCCTTCGCGCTCTTGAGGGAAGTGATGAATATCCAGAAGAGGGGAAGCACCGCAACGAGAAGGAATGCCGCGAGTATTATCACCCTGACGACCTTTCCGGTGACTCTCTTCACTTTCTTACCTGCCATCATATGTCGTCCTCCGTTGATCTCATCACCTTGAGGTAGATGAGTGAATAGATGAGAAGGATAACCATGATTATGACTCCGATGGCCGAACCCTGGCCGTAGTCATACTCTGTGAATACCTTCGTAACCATATATGAAGCGAGAATGTTTGTCGAATTGACAGGACCGCCCTGGGTCATCGCGTAGATGATGTCGGGGAAGTTCATTACCCACATGGTTCTGAGAAGAACCGTGCTCACGATCGTGGGCTTGATGTACGGGACGGTGACGGAGAAGAGTTTCTGCACACCGTTGCAGCCGTCGATTGTCGCAGCTTCGTAGAGTTCGTTGGGAACTGACTGCAGTGCGGCAAGGAGCATGATGCCGAAGTACGGGACACCGTACCAGACGTTTGTGATTATGACGCTGATCATGGCGACTTTCGGTTCCGAGAGCCAGCCGATGTTCTCCTTTATGAGGCCGATCTTCATCAAAAGGTCATTGACGACGCCGAACTGGCCGTTGAAGAGCCAGGACCAGATGAGACCGATTGCAAAGCCGCAGAGGGCCCATGTGTAGAAGACGAAGCCGCAGTAGACGCTTCTGCCCTTGAACGGCTTACGGAGCATCATTGCCAGCAAAAAGCCCAGCAGGAACTGGAAGATGACCGAGAACACGACCCAGACGAGGGTGTTCTTCAGTATCTGCAGGAAGCTGATGCTTGTCGAAGTGATGATCTTCTTGAAGTTCTCGAGTCCTATGAAGTGGATGTCATTCAGATTGAACAGGTTGTAGTTCTGGAATGCCATCTGGACTCCCTTGATGAGGGGATAGTAGATGAATACTGCAAGGAAGAGAAGTGCAGGAATCATCATTATGAGGTACCATTTGTTCTTTTTCACGGATCCTCCCTTATAAAGTCAAAGACAGGGACAGACGGATTCTTCCGTCTTCATCCCTGCCTCCTTAGTTATTATATCTTATTTCAGATCAGTTTTCCCAGAAATTCTTGAGAGTTGTGATAGTATCTTCGACACTTGTCTTTCCGAGAAGCATGTTCTGGATAGCTGTCATGTGAACTGTCTGGTATTCTGCGAACTTCGGGTTCTCGAGCGGGAACTTCATGAAGACCGTGTCTTCGTCAGCCATCTCGTCAGCCCATTCCTTGTAGATGCCCATGCTGAACATCTCGGAGAGGTTGTAAGCTTCCTTGTTGACAGGAAGAGCGCCGTAGAATTCACAGATTTCAGCGTTGACTTCTGCGCTGATGAGGTACTTGATGAGCTCGAAAGCTTCTTCAGGATGCTTGGAGTTTGCTGCAACTGCAAGACCTGCGAAACCGTAGTCGAGGTATCTCTTTCCGCTTGCTCCTGTCGGAACAGGAATAGCTGTGTACTGGGATTCATCGAGAGCGTCCTTGACGGAACCGACAGCATCCGGATCCTGGAAGAGGAACGGAGTCGTGCCGCTGATGAAGCCGTTGATCTGCTCAGCATAGCCCCAGTTGACTGCGTCTGACGGGCAGCTTGTCTGGAAGAGCTCGAGGTAGTCGTTGAGAGCCTTTCTTCCGCCGTCCGTATCAAGATAGAACTTGCCGTCTGTCGTTGTGTAGATGTTGTTGACATCGACGTTTGCGATTTCAGGAAGCATCATGACGTCAGTTGTCTTACACGGATTTCCCTTTCCTCTGAGAGCGAGTGAGTACTGTCCGTTGCCCTGCTCGGCAAGCTTCTTGCATGCTGCATAGAACTCATCCATTGTCTTCGGTATCTCGATTCCGTACTTCTCGAGGATGTCTGTTCTTACCATGAGTGCCTTTACATAGAGGTACTGGGGAAGGAAGTATGTTGCGTCGCCGATGGAAGCACCTGCGAGGAGAGCAGCGTCAACGAGCTGGTCCTTTGTGTTCCACTGAGCTACGAGATCGTCGAGCTTGTAGAGAAGATTGCCGTTGATGAGAGTTGCAACGGAGTTGTCTCTGATTTCACATACGTCGACGTCCTGGCCTGCAACGAGCATGGAAGCGAGCTTTGTCTCTGCCTGCTCATACGGTGGGGATACGAGTTCGACTTCGATGTTCGGGTGAGCTTCCTCGAACTTCTCGATGGCACTCTGAAGAACGAGTGTTCTTTCAGGAGATGTCATGACTTCCACGAATGTAAGATGAATTTTCTCTTCTGCTGCCTCTGACGCACCCTGTGCGAAGAGAGGAGCAGCGAGCATTAAAACGACTAAAGCGAAAACTGCCAGTCTTTTCATGTTGGATCCTCCAAAATAGTATTGTCCCGGGGGAACGGGACTCCTTTTCTATCAATTTACCACACTTTTTTTGCGGGGAAGGAAATTTTTTTGTAAAATTACATTCAAAATGATGAACAGAGGAAAAAGTGTAAATTCCCCTTTCCCCGATTGAGAACCGCCGCGGGAGAAAGTATAGTTTACACAGGTGAGAAAGGAGTGCGTCATGATCGATATAAATGTTTTCAGTCTTGAGGGCAATGTCATCTCGGTGAAACCCTACGGAGAGGGCCATATAAACAGAACATATGATGTCAGGACCGACAATGGTAAGGAATACATACTGCAGAGAATCAACACCTCGGTATTCCCTGATGTCGACGGCCTCATGAGAAACATAAGTCTCGTGACGGCACACCTCAGGAAGAAGAGTGACAGCGAAAGGGAAGTCATGGAGCTTGTAAAGACGAAGGACGGCAGGAACTGGGCCGAAGGCGACGACGGCTTCTACCGCGTCTATACCTTCGTGAGGGACACAGTCTGTCTCCAGAGCATTGCAAAACCCGAGTATTTCTATGAGAGTGCGCTGGCATTCGGCGGCTTCTCGGAGTCCCTTTCCGATTTCGATGCCTCCCTTCTTGTTGAGGTAATCCCCGATTTCCACAATACCCCCAAGCGCTACCGTGATTTCAGGAAGGCAATAAGAGAAGACGCCTTCTCGAGAGCGGAAAGCGTTCAGCGCGAGATAGACTTCATACTCGGAAGGGAGGAGGAGATGTCCTCTCTCCAGAGAATGAGGGAAGAGGGTATCCTGCCATTAAGAGTCACGCACAATGATACGAAGCTCAATAACGTACTCTTCGACAGAACGACGATGAAGGCAGTATGTGTAATCGACCTCGACACCGTAATGCCCGGCCTCAGCCTCTACGACTACGGCGACTCCATAAGGTTCGGTGCCTCGACGGCCACAGAGGACGAAAGGGACCTTGGTAAGGTCTCCCTTTCCATTCCTCTCTATGACACATATACGGAAGGTTACCGGAAGGCCTGTCCGTCACTGACGAAGGAGGAAGTGGAGTCACTTCCTCTCGGCGCGAAGACGATGACGCTCGAATGCGGCATGAGATTCCTCACCGACTATCTTGAAGGCGACCACTACTTCTCCACGACAAGGGAGAATCAGAACCTCGACAGGGCAAGAACGCAGCTGAAGCTCGTTGCCGACATGGAGACGAAGTGGGAGAGAATGATGGAAAGTGTAAGAAAAGGTTTTCAGTAAGAAATTCTTACCATTAAACCTGCTTTTTCGTGCAGAACTGACACTTCCGAACTTGCTTTTTCGTGATTTTCAGATTGTTATCTTTAATTATTATAAGGGATTATTACAGTCATTCTATAGTGGAATTTTTTTGACCTACGAAAAAAGCAACCTCCCCTTGTTTTTCTTATATTTTAGTCGAAAACTCGTCTATTTTTTCTTATATTTTATTTGAAAACTCGCCCTGTTTTTGTTATATTTTAATTGGGAACTCGCCCTGTTTTTCTTATATGGAGGACTTGGAATGTATTTTAGAAGACGGCTGGACAAGCAGTTGGATGGATGGTTGAAAAGCAATGACAAAACACCTGTTCTCATTGTGGGAATCCGGCAGTGCGGGAAGACGGAGACTGTCCAGGAATTTGCAAAAAGAAACAATCTTCAGCTGATTACATTGAACTTCTGGACGAACCGTGACCTCTGCTCTGATTTCGACGGCAGTCTTGATGTTGACACCATAGTATCGAACATATCGCTGAGATTTCCGAACAGGGTCATCAGTCCCGAAAAGACGCTTTTCTTCTTCGATGAAATCCAGGACTGTCCGAGAGCACGTCTGTCCTTCAAGAATTTCCGCAATGACGGCCGCTACAAGGTCATAGGAAGCGGATCATACCTCGGTATAAACGGGTATGTCCTCGGAGATACGACTCCTGCTCCGACGGGTTATGAGACTGTATTCCATATGAAGACAATGGACTATGAGGAGTTCCTCTGGGCGATGGGATACACGGAGGACAAAATTGACTTCCTTGTTGATTGCTATAACAGAAGACAGCCCGTTCCTGATAATGTCCATGCCATCTACAGGAATCTCTTTCTGAAGTATGCATGTATCGGCGGCTTTCCGCGCGTTGTGAAGAAGTATGTTGAGACACAGAGAATCGTTGATGCCTACAGGGTTCTGGACAGCACTGTCTTCGATATGAAAACCGACTTCGGCAGAAGGAAGGACAGAAACGGCAATCCTGTCTTCAGAACAGGGGAAGTCTCCCGCATTCAGAGCGTCTTTGATCTCATCCCAACATTTCTTTCGCAGGAGAACAAGAGATTCATCGTCTCGAAGGTGAACGGAGGGCTGCAGTATGACAAGAATGATGCCATTGAATACCTGAGACAGGCTCATATAGTTTCAAAGGTATATAATGTCAATGTTCCGTCTCTTCCTCTCGCAGGAGAGAGGAGAGAGGCCCAGTTCAAGCTGTTCCCCGAAGACATTGGGATAGTGACGACGATGTATGGAATAGACACAGTGGCAGCAATGAACAGAGGTGAACTCGGACAGGGAAAGGGGGCAATTTACGAGGCCCTTGTATTCGATTCTCTCAGCAAGGCCGGAATAGAACCGTACTATTTTGCAAAGGGAAGCGGACTTGAAGTTGATTTTGTCATTTCCTACGAAGGTGTTGCCACACTGGTGGAAGCGAAGGCAAGGACAGGCAACACGAAGTCCAGCAGGACGATAATGAATCATCCGGAGCACTACGGAAAAACAAGGCTCATAAAGATAGGCGACTACAATATCAGCGAGGAAGGGGATGTCATCACCATACCTCATTACCTGACCTTCGTTCTTGGAAAGGTCAAGTACGATTTCTAAGGGGTGTCCCTGTCGTTTTTCATCAAGGCGGAACTCTCCGTTCCTCCATGCACTGTTATTCTTGAAGGAGAATCAGAGGAAAGACAATGGGAAACAGAGAGACATTCACTTATCCATATATCCCGCGGATGATGCTGTCCGCATGGACTGACAGAAAAGGGACGGTGGGCTTCATCGGAAAGGACGGCAGGAGTGTCGAAAGAAAGAGTGCGGATGAAGTCTGCGCCGAGACCTTCATCGTCGACGGTGATATCCCGTCAGACATCGACACTTTCTCAAACAGGAGAATCAGTGAAATACTGGAAAGTATCATGAAAGGGGAGATGCCAAAAGGGTTGGAGGCTCTCGGCACTGTCGCTCTCCTAATCCTGGGTATGTACTTTAAGACTCCTTCGGGATTCGGAGTCACACGGAACGGGAACGAAGATGTGAGGAACCTCTCCGACCTCGTCAGATACGACGGAGAGATGAAGAGGATGCTCCCGGATCTTCTTCGCTTCAGATACTTCACTGCCGAAACACCCGATTATTTTGAATTCGTTCTCGGCGACAATCCTCTCTGTATCCTGAATATGATGAGAAAGGGAGAAGAGAAAACTCTCCTCTCTCCCGGCGTCATCCTTCTTCTTCCCGTCACGCCGCACCGTGCCGTCATCCTCTCTGATGACTCATGTTACTGGATTCACGCAGGAAGCGGCCGCTTCGTTCTCTCATCCGATGATGTCTATGCTGTCAACAGGTACATAATGAAGAACAGCAGGGAGACTGTTTACGTCTGGAGCAGATTCAACAGCTATGACGGAGGAGAGCGTCTTCTCTCTTCACGGAAACTGGCGAAGGAGACGGAAGACGTGGACTTCAGTCTCTCGTTCTTCAGCCCGAGGCCGGGTGTGACCGGAGAGAAGGGACGGTATGAGTGAGTGGGGAAGACAAAGGTCTTGACGAAGGAGAGATGGGGAGACTTAAAATTGATTCAGAAGAATATATCAACTGAAGATAAGGGAATTGGAATATGCAGCTTGGTGATATAGCCCGACTGACGGCGGGAGTCATAACGGGCAGGGTTCTTGTCGATGCAAGAAAGGATAAGGAGGAGAGCACCGGATTCGGTATCAGGGTGCTTGTTCCGAAGGCGATACATGACGGCAAGGTCGATCACAGCCTCCTCGAGAGCCAGGAGCTCCAGAGAGACAGAAAGACAGGAGAAGAGAAGAATGTCGATAACTTCAGGACGAAGGAGGGCGACATCGTAATCAAGCTCTCGTCCCCGTATGACTCATGTATCATAAACAGGGAGGACGAGGGCCTCCTTGTCCCCTCGTTCTGTCTCAGAATCACTGATATTGATGAAGAGAAGGTCGACAGATACTTCCTTCTTGCATATTTCCACTCGAAGACCTTCCTGGAGGAAATAAGGAAGAAGTGCTACGGAAATGTTATGGCACTTGCGAAGAAATCTGACTTCGAGAAGATTTCCGTTCCCGATATCCCCCTCTGTGAGCAGACTGCAATAGGAGAGAGATTCAGGAGAATCGGAGAGCTCAAGGAAGCTGTCCGGAGATACTCTTCCCTTGAAGAGGAGAGACTCGACAGAATCCTTGAGGAGGCGAGAAAATGCTGAACCTTCTTTTACTTAACATGCTCAAAGATGATACTGAAGAAAAAGTACAGGAAGTCTTTGAGTCCCTGAAATCCCTCCAGAGCGAAGGAAAAGGCGGAAACTTCTCCGAGCTCGGCACTGTGGAGCCCTTTCTTCTCTTATGCCTTCTGAAGAAGAAAACCGACAGCACTGAAGACGGCGGCGACGCGTACGACCGCATAAGATTCGAGCTTCACAAGAATGATACCGGTTCCTCTTCGGATCCTGTTCTCCGTATCAGGGGAAAAGACGCGGCAGAGGTCCTCGGGCCGCTTTCGGAACACTTCGTGACCTCACTCAGCGTCTTTGATGCAATTGCAGAAGACAGGGGAAACTATCATACGGGAGTAACGCTTAAGGGACTTGACCTCGAAAGAGACGGTTCTGCAGTCTTCGAGAAGGCTCTCCGCCTCTCCTACAGGGAAGCATTCGGGGACGAGAGAAGCGTCAATCCGACAGTCTGCGAGATAGCAGAGCGCATTCTCGATACACACAGCGGAGACACGTTCCTCGATTTTCTCTCCGGGACATGTCTCTCCACATCAGTCATCACCGGAAGACGGAGCGGTGTGAAGACCATTCTCAACGACAGGGACAGGTTCTGTACAGAGTATGCCGAGATATTCAGAATCCTTTCGGGACATGATGTGACAGTATTGTCGGAGGATGCCTTCGGAAAGGATTTCCTCAGCGGAACGACGGCCGACAGAATCTTTGTCAGTCCCGTATTCGGCTCGAAGCTCTCAACGCCGTACATATCTGACGGAATGACGCTGAGGGAGGCATCGGGAGCTGCAGTCATGAAGGCCCTCGACATGCTCTCCGAACGCGGTGTGGCTGTGGTGTCGCTCCTCAGTACATTCGCATTCGGTTCCCAGTCCGATTTTCCAGATATCAGAAAATACCTTGTGAAGGGAAGGCATGTATCATCAGTCATACTTCTTCCCTCCCTCTCGAGAAGAACCAGTGTTCCGACCCTCCTTCTCGTCATCACGAAGAAGGAGAATGAAGATATCCTGATGGTGGACTGGACAGAAAACAGCGCTGCCTTCTATTACGAGAAGAAATACGGAACCCCTGCTCTCAGAAAGGAAGCTGTGGATGAACTTTCATCAGTCCTCCGTACGCGGAGCGGAAAGGGCAGCACGACTGTTCCGTATGAAGCCGTCGAAGAAAAGGAGTGCAGCCTCCTTCCGTCACTCTACATAGAGAAGGAAGAGAAGACGGCGTCCCGCACCCTCGGCGAAATCGAGAGCGACATTCACGACGCTCTTCTCGACATCGAAACGATACTCGGCTCTCTCAGCGAAAACTCCTGATTCCCGGCCGTCGGAAACCGGAAAGGGGTGGTTATTATCCGAACTGTCCGATAAGATATATTTAAAAAATATCAAAATTTCCAAAATCCTGCTTGACTTCTGTTCTACATGTGTTATATTGTGAATATATCAAAAGGAAAGAGAAGTTCAATCAACCCGAACTTCCTTCCTGACCGGAGAAGCGGCGGACGCCGTATGGACAATGCCCGGGGCATTTCACAGAAGAAAAGAAAATCAGGAACAGAAAAAAATGATGTCTTATGATTTGGGCAAACATGCAGAAGAGATGCTCTCACGCCAGAGAGGAGCATCTGTCCAGGAGCTCAGCGATGAGCTCGGAGTTTCTCAGCGCTATGCAAGGGAGATAATAGCGGAGCTGGGTTACTTTTATGACATTTATGAAAAGAGGGGGGACTTCAGCTATCCCAGGAGGAAGCGCTATTACCTCAACACGATCGACGAGTTCGGTCGTCCCCTCACTCTTCATCTCTCCCGCGATGAGGAGGACTGGATAGCATAAGGTTTGAGCCCCGAGGGGCGGGAGAAAGGGAGAAGGCCTCCCTTTCTCCTCTGACGGGTCGGTCGGAAGAAAAACAGAGAAAAAAGGCAGAGGAAAACAATGACTGCAGATGAAATACTCACATCACTCAAAAAGGCAGAAGGCACAGAACCTCAGACTGTCACCGTAGAGGCCGTAAGCCGCAGTACGGTCAGGGCGATGCTTGAGGAGAACACACGTCTCTTCTACGACGGGCTGAAGAATGCAGACTCTCAGAAGACTTCGTCATCTCTCAGAACAATAGCAAAATACATCGGCTGCCCGGAGGACTGTCCGTACGTCGAGAGAGAGGAGGAGTATATAGCTGTCCTTCTCTCGACTACCGTCAGCACCCTTGACGGCATAAGGAGCGGAAAATACGACTGCAACTTTCGAGAAGCGGAGCCGAGAAGCTTGAATACAGCCAGTTCATCCTGAGAAGAG
>CAZGNN010000046.1:0-9638 GCA_964527335.1 uncultured Spirochaetaceae bacterium
ACCAATCTGACTACATGGATGAGAATCGGGGCATCGAGAGATATTTCCACTGTGAAGAATCTCAGTTATCTGAACGTTTCGCTTGCATTCGAGGCGGGACCCTGGTGGCTTCTGAACAGGGTATCGAACGGGGGAATAACACTCTCGGATTACTGCAGTTTTTCTGCATCATGTTCCCAGAGCATGCTCATCAAGAGTGAGGATCAGACAATCTCTCTCAGATGGCTGAGAATAAGCCTTTCACATTCGAACAGCTTCTCCTATACATTCGGAAAGATTGTTCCACAGAATAAACTCAATTCGTTCAGACTCCGGGGCTATCTGACGGATTCCGTATCCGTAGGATTCTATGGCCCGCAGATTCTCAACTCAGGAACATCTGTTGGAGTTTCTGTCTCATATAACCACAGTCTCTATTTCGGAGGATTCGAGAACGAGAAGAGCGGAAAGAGCAGGGGACTTGCCTATTCCTCAAATCTCTCGACGTCATTCAGCCTTTCGGTTTTCAATCTTGTTTCATTCAGCTACAGCCTGACATGGTATATTGCAGGCGGTTATACCACTTCAACCGGTCTAAGAGGCAGCGGTGAAGTGAACATGTCGTTCAATCTGTAGGAGGTGTGAAATGAAAAGACTGACTGCATTTATTCTTGTTCTCTTCTCTCTCTTCACGCTGTCCGCACTGACATTCTCATCGTCTGTCATCTCGACTGATGGAGATATGAAATTCTCGGGAGGTTTCTATCCCGTGAACGGGAAATTCCGTTATGAAGCGGATCTTCCGGATGCCTTCGACGAGATGGGGCTATCTCTCTTTCTCAATTTTGACGGCGGACTGAAGCACAGGCTTCTTGTCCAGAATCCCGAGAACGGGGAGCATATTTCATCCACTTCATCACTCTTCGAGAGTGAGAATGCACGCTGGTACCAGGTGCATTACATCTATACTTCACTCGATTTTGAGATAGGACTCATAAACGTTAATTACCTCACATCCCCGCTTCTGGCACTCGTCGTGTCACTCGAAGGAGACTTCGAGAATGCCTACGAGAGACTGGGGTGGCTCAACACCGACGGGGATGAGGCTACGTTCACAGTTCCTGACGGAAAAGAAAGAAAGGACAGGTTCAAGAGCTACAGCGGTGTACTCGAATTTACGAAATCAGAATACGGCTACAGACAGCTGAGGCACACAGGAATGAAGGTCGGACTGGAGTACAACTATACCGAAGAGACGAGGATGACGAAGGACGGCCTCTGGGCAGATCTTTCTCTCAGATACATGCCGTCATGGTTCCCTCTCCACGACGGAACGGGATCCTCTTACGTTTCGGTGAATGCCGATGCCGGTCTTGCATACACGCTTCTCAATATAAACCAGTTCGCTCTTTCGACGACGAAGGATGTACTGAAGATGTTCTCCCTCGTTCTCGAGAGTCAGTTCGACGCCCGTTTCATCGTCGGCAGGGGAATTCCGCAGTACGCACTCGAGAGAAGCATGTGGGGAAGCCACACCGCCAACTCGATGCTACTCATGGGGAATACCACGAAGCTTGTCTTCAAGGGCCCCCAGATTCTTGAGGATGTCTATCCGGTAATCACACTTGTAAATGACATTGCCTATGCCTTCGGTCCTGTTGCAAACGGGAGCGGCAGCATAAGACATTTGAGCGGAAGCGTTTCTCTCAGAGGAGAAGCGAATCTCTTCGATACTTTATATCTCTATGCGGAATGCGGCTGGGTATATGCATCCGTATATGAAAAGGACAAGGGCTTCAGATATTCATTCGGAGTGAGGGTAGGTGTATGAGAAAGAGACTGATTGCCGTAACAGTTGTTTTATTCATAGTTTCAGCTATTTTCTCCGCCGTCATCCCCGAATCTGACAGGATTACCGTGTATCTGAGGGGAACGGTGTCGCCGGTATTCGTCAGTGAGAAGGCATTCTCGTACCCTGCAAAGAGCGGGAATATTCACTTCGGACTGGGACTTGATGTCACTGCAGACCTCTATCAGAACGACGAAAGTGCGAAGTGGGGATTCAGTGCGGCACTTCATGCATCTTATCCTATCGTGTCGAAAAGCTTTAACAACGATTTCAACAGTTCAGATATAACCGACAGGCATATGTTCATGCTTTTCGGTGCGGGAACGGTATTCAGATGTACGCCCTCGACTTATATCGATGTCACGCTTGCCGTCAGGGCATGCATAATGACATACGATTATTTCAAGAGCGGAATCATCCTCGGCGCTGCTGTCGAACCCAAGGTCGATATATTCTTCACTGATGATTTCTTCCTTACGGGTGGATTCAGTCTTGCTGACGGCATTGTGAAGTTCACGCCGGGACACAGCGATAAATGGTTCGAAAGCGGTTACACTACAGTCATGTTCCGTGCTCAGATAGGTGCAGGCTACAGATTCGGAGGAGACAGAAAACGATGAAGAAAAGAATAATCCTTATCATTATGGTGTTCGCTGTTCTCTCTCTTTCCGCACGCCCGCAGTTCTTCGTCGGCGGTGGGGCCGAATGGGGAAGGGTACATCCCACAGAGAGCATGCTTTCCACGATGAAGACCAACGAGCGTTATTACATTTCTACAGGAAAATATGCCAGAGATTTTAAGTACTTTTCGTTCCTTATTCCGAAACTTGGGCTCACGGTTATTCCATATACTGATTTTCCTCTCGGGCTTACAGTTGAGGGAGGTTTCGGCTATGTTACTGAGGTCAGTACTGGAACAAGTGACCATAGTAATGCTCCTGATACTTCAAAAGGGTCTGACTATTATCGTTACGGTTCCGACAATATAATCCTTGTCTCAGGCGGACTGACATACATTCATCTTGCAGACAGCGACAAGTATTTCTCGGTAGGTGCAAGCCTGAAGTACAACTGGAACAGATATATTCTTTCCAATGTGAGACTCATCAAGGGTGACAGGATTAAGGAAAGGAATGACATGATCATCGACGAGCATTCCGTATCTGTCGGCATCGGGATGATGGGACGATATGATGCGGAGTACTTCCGCCTTGATGCGGCACTGAGGAAAGACCTGGACTATGAGAAGGGAGTCTCGTCGCTCTTCGACGGTGACGGCTATTCCTTCTCGATATCAATGACATTCGGCTACGTATTCACTATACTCAACGAGCATCAGTTCATGAGGTAAAGCATGCTTCTTTTCGATATTCTCGACAAACTTGAAAATTACACATCCGTCATTCCCCATATGGACAGGGTAATCGACATTATGGATCACTCGAAGCCCTACGATGATGACGTGGGGGAATACAGCGCAGGCGGGGACGGAAGCGTGAAGTACATAGTATCGGCGCATCTTTCGTCCGTATCCGGCTTCGAAGGCGAGAGACGGGAAGGTAAACTCATTCTCGAGATAGTCCTTGAAGGTGACGAAATCGTCTCCGTCGACGGCTCTGTCTTCCGTCTCTCTCCGGGCGTCTTTCTCGTCTATGACGGCGGCGCAAAGATAAAGAGAGGAATCGCTTCCTCTCTTCCCGTTGCATTCAAGACTGTAAGGTTCGTCCTATAGTATCTTCTGGAGTGCTATGTCGTAGACGAAGAGCGAGTTGGGCTCTATGTCCGCTCCGTCTCCCTCGCTGAGACCGCTGTACTCCGGCGGGATGAATGCCCTTATGGCCTCGCCGACGTGCATGTTCGTCACGGCACTCTGAAGCCCTTTCTCCAGAGTTATAACGCTCACTTCCGCATTCCAGTCGGCGTCCGTGAACTCGAGTTCTCCCGTCGCGTAGTCGAGAATGTATTCGTTGTAGTCCATGATGACCGTATCATACTGGGTAGGTTTTGCCCCGAGTTCCTCGTCCTCGTCGAGAACGAGAATCTGGACTCCGTTGTCGAGTACGATGATTCCTTCTTCCTCTCTGTTGGCGGTAAGGAATTCCTCCGCTTTTATCCTGTTGGTCTCGGCCTTTTTCTCCTGCTCGGCATAGTACTCTCTGTTGAGATAGAGTATGTAGAGATTGTAGGCCTCGTTGATCTCAGCCTCGGTAAGGGGAGAGGTTTCACAGTAGAGAGCGTCGAGCATTCCTGCCATGAAAGGGATTATGTCGATGTCGATTTCAAGTGAATTCAGATCCCTTATGACCGAGAAGCCGTAGGCGTATGAGAAGAGTTCTGCGTCGTCTTCCGGCTGGGAAAGCGAGAGAAGGTATTCTACAGTCTCCGGCCTGGAGCCATGTTCGACGCTTACTCCTTCCGTCATGTAGAGAGTGTAGTATTCGTTGATTACGTTCTGGAGGTTACCGAGAGTCACGAAGACGGGAGTCTTCTCGTCGAGAGTTGCGTCATACATTCCCCTCATGAAATATTCTGTCACGAAAGGTATTCCAGACTCGAGAAGGTCAGTCATGTTCTTTACGCCGTAGGCATAGCTGTAGATGCTGATTGTGTCATCGCTCTCTGTTCTTATGATAGGCGTGACGGAAAGAGGCGTCTTTTCTGACGGAACTTCTGCTGTCGGAGTCACTTCGATTCCCGTACTTTCCTCATCCGTGATGACTTCGATTACCGGAATCTCATTCTCTTCGCGGATGATTACATCCACTTTCTCTGTATTCTCGTCAGTTATGATTTCGATTACAGGATTCTCTTCTCCCGGAGTTTCCGTTACGGTTTCTTCTGGGGCTTTTTCCTCTTCGGTTACCGTAAAGACAGGAGTTTCTTCATTGACTGGTTCGGTTACGACAGGGGTATCTTCCGTATTGTTTTCTATGACGGGTGTTACCGTCTTTTCCTCTTTCACGGTGGTCGTGCAGGAGAAGAGGAGAAGAGTGAGGGTTATTACAAGAAGTGTGTTCAGCAGTTTTTTCATGATTCCTCCTCTCACGATTGTAGCACAGAGGAAGGGGAGAACAAATGGAGTTTGAAAGAAGAGGGCGGGAATGAACCCGCCCTTATAGTGTAGTGTGATGCTATCTCAGTTCTTCTTTTCGAGAAGTGCCTTGATGTCTCTCAGGAGAAGTACCTCTTCAGATACCTTCACTTCAGCTGCAGCTGCTGCAGCGGCCTCTTCGGCCTTCTTCTTCTCTTCAGCTGCCTTGGCTTCGGCTTCAGCCTTAGCCTTTGCCGCATTCTCCTCTGCATGCTTTGCTTCCTTCATTCTGTTGACTGCCCTGATGATAAGGAAAAGAACGAGTGCCGTAAGCAGGAACTGGATGATTGTCTGGATGAGAACGCCGTAGCGGATAGCGACTTCACTTGCTGTCTCGGTTGCAGGAATGAGGACGACCTTGAGTTCCTTGAAGTCAATCTTGCCGATGAGGAGTCCGATCACCGGGTTGATTATATCCTGAACGACAGATGTTACGATTGATGTGAAGGCACCGCCGATTACGATACCTACTGCCATGTCCAGCACGTTGCCGCGCATGACGAATGTCTTGAATTCCGATAAGAACTTTGATTTTTTAGCTTTTGCCATAATATTCTCCGTATTCATGATTCTAAATAATTCCTCTCTGTTTGTTAATTGTCTCGCATGAAAAAAGAGGTAAAGCCGGAGCATTACCTCTTCTCTGAGCCTTTAAATTGCTTAGTTGTTTGCTGTCTCTGCTTTCTCTGCTGCTTCTGCTTCCACGATACCCTTGAGGTAGATGCGGAACCAGAGGAGAGAGTTGGGTTCTATCGAGCTTGTGCCGCTCTCGCCGTAGCCGTAGTCGGGGTGGATGTATACGTAGCATTCCTGACCGACCTTCATGTTGGTGCATGCCTCCACGAAGCCCGGGATGAGACTTGTAAGCGAGAATGTGACATCCGTGCCGCTGTCGACCTGTGTGCCGTCGAGGAGATAGAGGTCATAGTCGACGAGGACAGAGTCTGTTGAAGTCGGTGTTGCGCCGAGTGTCTCGTCTTCACTGAGGACTTCCATGAGGTCGCCTGAAGGAAGAACGATGATTCCCTCGTTTTCCCTGTTCTGTGCGAGGAACTCTTCTGCACTAGCGAGGTTCTCTTCAGTAACCTGTGCAACGTATTCCTCATACTCTGCGTTGAGCTTCTCCGCATAGGCGTTGACAGCTTCTGTCATCTCGTCTGTCGTCATCGTGACAGGCTCATCGAGATAGAGAGCTTCTGCAGCTCCCTGCTGGAATGTTCCTGTTCCGATTGCATAGCTGTTCATCCAGTAGAGCTGGACAGCGTAGATGAAGCCGTAGGAGTAGGAGAATCTCGAGAGAAGATCGTCTTCTGCGGGAGCCTCGAGAGCGCTTATCTCGTCAGATGTGAGAAGATTGCCGATTTCTCCTTTGAGACCAGCACCGTAGTAGTTGTCGATGTAGTCCGTGACGATGTCGTTCATGTCATCAGTGCTGATGAGCGGGGTAGCCGTGAAGTATGCAATACCGTCCTGGATACCTCTGAGCCAGTAGCCGCCGTCGAGGGATACTCCCTGACCTGTGAGGGAAGATGTGATCATATAACCGTAAGCGTAGCTGAAGGACTCATCGACGCTTTCTTTGTCAACAGTTGCGTAAGCGGGAACAGAAGCCTTTGCCGCTGTCTCTGCCTCATACTCTGCAATGATTGCTTCCTTTGCGCCTGATGCCATAAGCGGAAGTGCAAGAGCAAGGATCAAAACGAAAAATACTAGAAAACTCTTTCTGCTGTGCATTTAAAAATGCTCCTTTTCATACTTTGGTATAAATTTAATTAAGAGATGTGTTCCGGTCAACCTTGTTCTTCTCCCGGGCAGTGGATTTTAGATGAAGATGGCCGGGGTGACTTTACAGATACTCTACATCAGTGCTGTTCAGACTGTCATCGTGTTCCATTATGATGTTCTTCTCCATGGATGCGGGCGCTACCTCTGCTGTGAAGCCCAGGTATGTGTGGTCGGCAGTCGAGCTGTCCTTATATACCGTCTCTCCGTTCATGACTCTCACCTTATATATCTTATCGCCGTTGTCACATGAAACGGGTGACATAACGGCAATGAGAACAAGTGCCGCAGTCAGGATAATGTGTTACCTTTTCATCTTCTTCCTCTTCTTCCGGTTCTACAGTTACCCCTCTTCCGTGAACAGCAGTGAGGGCGTGAATATACCTTCTTCCGACGCTTGACGGAGAACGGTGTTTCGTCTATGCTAACACAGTTAATTAACATTTAAGGAGAAAGACATGTCCAAAGCACATAGAGGAAGCGGCATCAGAGATCAGTTCAACAACGGAAGAGGCGAATGCCCTGTCTGCAAGAGAACTGCTGTCAAGTGCCTTTATGAGAAGGAAATCGATGGCTCTAAGGTCAAGATTTGCAAAGAGTGCAACGCTAAGCTCTCGAAGTAAATCATGGCGTTCTTTTCTAATCGGGAGAAGCCTGAGATAAAGGAAGAGATGAGGATGCGCTTCTGTGCACCCTCATTTTCTTTCTCTTACGGCGACGTTCTTGATATCTGGAGCATACAGGAACTCAGGAAGGAAACGGGAAAGATTAAGGGAAAGATAGTCATTCTTCATCCCGGCCTCAATCTTCTGCTCTCTCCGCGTCACTGGATGAAGGAGCTCAGTGCGGCCTACTATCTTGTAATCTGCGGCGACGGCGGCGATGAGCATATACGCTCTCTGAAGAAGGAAGCCGACAGGGTTGTCTACGGCCTCGTAGCGAAGAGTCTCACCGGAGTCTGTGTCTGCGCTTCTTCCGAGGAAGCTCTGACAATAGTGAAGACGGTAGTTGAAGAGACAGGCAGGGATGCTGTTACAATCAACAGTACAGAAGGAGAATTGAAGTGCTCTCAATGACAGGTTACGGAACGGGTGAATACCGTTCCCAGGATTTCATCATCGGCGTCGAGATCAAGTCATACAACAACCGCTATCTCGACATATCTCATACGATCAACCCGCTTCTCTCCTCATTCGAGGAGTACATCGACAGCGAGATAAAGAAGGTCTGCAGCCGCGGGCACCTCGATGTGTCGGTCCATCTCAAGACCCTGAGAAGCCACGAGTCGCTCTCCGTCGACACCAATCTTCTTCTTGAATACAAAAAGGCATTTGAAGATATTGCCTCCCATATCGACGGTAAGGAACCCACCATCTTCAACTATGCATCGATTGAGGGAATAATAACGCCTGTCTCATCTTCCGACAGCTCGATTTACCGAGAAGGCATAGAAAGCGCACTTTCTTCGGCCTTGAAGATGCTTTCGGACGCGAAGAAGAGAGAGGGAGAGGGAACGAAGAAGGACCTCGAGAAGCTCGGGAAGAAGTTCGAAACTTCCCTTGATGTGATACTCTCGAAGAGAAGCGAAATGGAGGAGTACTTCAGAACTGTGCTTCTTACGAAGTACGAGGAACTCCTCGGGGAGAAGGGTAAGGATGACCCGAGATTCCTCAGCGAAGTCGCGGCCCTTCTTGTCAAGTATTCCATAAACGAGGAATGTTCCCGCCTCAAGGTGCACATCACACGATACTACGAACTGCTTTCGTCAGACGAACCTGTCGGAAAGGAACTGGACTTTTTATGCCAGGAGATGAACAGGGAGATAAACACCACGGCTTCCAAGAGCCAGATGGTCGAGATAAACCTTGCAGTCGTCACGATGAAGGATGCCCTCGAAGACATCCGCGAGCAGGTGAGGAACATAGAATGAGAATTGCAATATCGAGTAAATCGGGATGCGGGAACACAACGGTGTCCACGCTTTTATCGAAGAAGCTTGGGTACCCCATCATAAACTTCACGTTCCGCCAGATGGCAGAGGAGAGAGGCGTCGACTTCTGGACTTTCTGCCGCATGGCCGAAGACGATTATGATATCGACAGGGAACTCGACAGACGTCAGGTCGAGATGGCGATGAAGGAGAAGAACTGCATTCTTGCCTCGCGCCTTGCCGTATGGATGCTGAAGGACGCAGATTTAAAGGTCTACCTCACGGCATCTGCCGAAACGAGGGCGAAGAGAGTCCAGATGAGGGAAGGCGGAACACTCGAGGAGAGAATGCGGGAGACGGAAGGACGGGACATGAAGGACTCCAACCGCTATAAGATTGTCTACGGTATCGACAACTCGCACCCGGAAGATGTTGCGGACCTCATCATCGATACAGACGAGAGGAATCCCGAACAGATTGTCCGCCTTATCCTTGAGAAGATCGGGGAAAAAGAAGTATAAATACAGTAACTGTTATCAATAAGCGGGTTTTTGATGAAAGAGACGAGAGACGAGGAAAGCATTGTAAGACGCAACACGAGGCAGAAGGCGCTCGTGCTCGAGACTGTCAGAGAGCACCGTGACCATCCGACTGCGGACTCCATCTACATGGATGTGAGGAAGAAGGACGAGAGGGTGAGCAAGGGTACTGTCTACCGCAATCTCAAGGAGCTTTCCCGCACGGGTGACGTGAACCATCTCTCCGTTCCCGGAGCAGACCGCTACGATTTACGCTGTGATCCCCATCCTCATGTCATATGCACAGTATGCGGGGCCGTCGAGGATGCACCGGTCGACTATGACAGCTCACTCAACGGAAAGGTTGAAAAGGCCACCGGTTACCGCGTGGCGCTCCACCAGACCGTATTCGAGGGTATATGCCCCGAGTGCCGGAAGAAAGGCTTGAAGTAAAACATCATTTTTTCTATTATAGAAAGGAATTCGTTT
>CAZGNN010000047.1:0-4206 GCA_964527335.1 uncultured Spirochaetaceae bacterium
GTTCGGATGCGATTTCACGTCCGACGAGAACCTTCTGGATGTTACCGCCGCTCATGCGCCTTACCGGGAATTCCGTCGAAGGCGTTACGACTTCGAGGTCCTGCCATATCTTGTCTGCAGTAGCCTGCGGAGCCTTCTTGTTGAAGAAGATCGACTTACCAGAACGCCATGTGCGGAGCATCATGTTGTTCGTCATGCCCATGCTTCCGACAAGACCCATGCCGAGTCTGTCCTCGGGGACGAATGCCATGCCGACGCCGATTTCCCTGATTTTCTTCGGGGGAAGTCCGACAAGTTCCTTTACAGAGCCGTCATTCGGGTCTATGTATTCGATTGAGCCTTCAGTCATCGGGTAGAGGCCTGTGAGACACTCCAGGAGTTCCTTCTGTCCCGATCCCGCAACGCCTGCGATACCGAGGATTTCACCCGTATATGCCGTGAATGACACCTTCTTGAGCTTTTCGACCCCCTCGTTGTCCTTGCATGAGATACCGTTGACGACAAGCCTCGGAACAGGATTGGAATACTTCGGTCTGTCGATGTTGAGAACGACAGCGTGTCCGACCATCATGTCGGTCAGTCCCTGCGGGTTTGTCTCGCTCGTATTGACTGTTCCGATGTACTTTCCCTTCCTGAGAACTGCAACCTTATCGGAAATGGCCATGACCTCTGCAAGCTTGTGGGTGATGATGACGATGGCCTTGCCGTCGTTCTTCATGTTACGAAGTACTGCAAAGAGTTTGTCTGTCTCCTGCGGTGTGAGAACGGCTGTAGGCTCGTCGAGGATGAGGATCTCCGCTCCCCTGTAGAGAACCTTTACGATTTCGACTGTCTGCTTCTGCGAGACGGACATGTCATAGACCTTCATTGCCGGGTCGATGTCGAAGCCGTAGCGGTCGCAGATTTCCTTGACCTTCGTGTTCGTCTGCTTGATATCCATATCCTCATCAAGACCGAGGATGATATTCTGGGCTGCCGTGAATACGTCCACAAGATGATAATGCTGGTGGATCATTCCGATGTGTAAATCGAAGGCATCCTTCGGGGAACGGATCGATACTTCCTTGCCGTCAGCATAGATTTTTCCCTCGTCAGGCTGGTAGATACCGCTGATCATATTCATCAGTGTCGTCTTTCCGCTTCCGTTCTCTCCCAGAAGAGAGAGGATTTCGCCTCTCTTTATCTCAAGGTTGATTCCGTCATTGGCGACAACGCTTCCGAATCTCTTCGTGATACCTTCTAGTTTGATTGCACTGTTATTCTGCATTGTGTCTCCCTTTGAAGCTGACCACACAGTCAGTTCCAAGCTGGTCTGATAGGACTATCATACCATCCGGTTTTTTGAATCTGCAACAAAAAACAACAAATTTAAAAAAGTAAAGGCAGGCCGGAGCCTGCCTGGAATCACAGTGCGACTGTGAACTCGATTTCAACCTTGCCGTTCTTGGGCAGCTTCACCACCTGGAAAGCACAGCGTGCCGGAAGAACCTCTGCATTCCTGAAAGCCTCAGCATAGACTTCGTTCACGGAACCGAAATCCGCAATGTTCTCGAGATAGACGACGGCCTTGACCGTGTTCTCGATCTTTCCGCCGCCGGCCTCGATGATGGCCTTTGCATTCTTGAATACCTGCTTAGCCTGGTCTGCAGCAGTCTCTCCGACGAGGGCTCCCGTCTCCGGGTCGAGTCCGAGGACTCCAGATACGAACATGAAACCGTTAGCCTTGACAGCCTGCGAATAGGGACCAACTGCCTTCGGTCCGAGCGGTGTATCAACCTTTTCGATCATTTTCTTTTTCTCCTTATTGTTCCTTTCAATTACGATTTTCAGTATTTCGGACGGCTCCTTTATGAGATGCAGTCCCTTCGGATTCGATACCGAGAAACCAAAGCCCCATTCAACCGCAAGAAAATCGACTCCTGCAGTTTCCGCTCCGATTTCGTCATTGGATGTATCTCCGACCATCAGGACCTCGTCCTTTTCAAGTCCGAGTTCTCTCACGGCGTTCAGAATGACCTGGGCCTTCGTGATTCCCCCGTCTGTTTCAGGTCCCTTTATTATGTCAAAGCAGTCATCCATGCCGAGGGAGTGGATGCACCTTACGGCAAGCTCCTCCATCTTGTTGGTGGCGACTGCCGTCTTTACACCCATTGCCCTGAGGGCATAAAGCAGCTCCTTCATTCCCGTGTAGGGATGCATCATGAACATACCCTTCTCGTTGTAGAAACGGCGGTACGTCGAGACACATTCCTCGATTCTGTCCTCGGGGACGCTGAATGTTATGCGGAAACAGTCCCTGAGAGGAGGTCCGATGAACCTCTTGAGATATTCACTCGTATACGACGATGTGTCATAACCGATGGTCTCAACCGTGCGGAGGGCACAGTCCATGATGCCTTCGGAGCTGTCTGCCACCGTGCCGTCGAAATCAAATAAAACTGCCTTTACCATTCTGTCAACTCCAGTCCGAGTTCGTGTACGGACGCTGCGGATGCAAGAATACTGAGGTACCCGTCTCCCGCATCCCTGAGACTCACCTTTCCTCCGGCTTCCCTGAGTACCAGCATCGCTGCCGCTATGTCATATAAATGAAGATATTCCTCGTAGTAGATACTGCACCTTCCGGCCGCAACATAGCAGACAGAACATGCGGCACTTCCAACGCTCCTCATATCTGAGAAATGATCATAGAAGCGTCTCATCTTCACGATGTATTCATCAAGATGCTCGTGCAGGCGATGAGGAGGGACAAGAACAGCAAGGCTCTTCTTCGGATCGAAGTTCTCGTTTATGACGAGTTTCTCACCGTTGAAACAGGCACCTTCCCCTCTCAGTGCATAGAAGACTTCATCCTGTCGCGGAAACATGACGACGCCGAGTGCGATTCCGTCTTCGTCCTCAAACGCTATCGATACCGTATAGAGAGGAAACGACCACATGAAATCGACAGTACCGTCAATCGGGTCGACTATCCAGCGATGTTTCTCATCACCGCTTCCGCCGCTCTCCTCACCGTACCAGCCGTCTGACGGAAACTGTGAGAGTAGTTCATCCCTGATAAGCTTCTCGACTGTCTTGTCTGCTGTGGTGACATAGTCGTTCTCCGCCTTCGATTCGACACAGAAACGCATCTTCTCGTGGCCGAGGAGAAACTTCTTCGCGTCCTCTGCGACGGAGAGCGCGACGGCAAGACGTTTCTCGAGTTCCTTCTTATCCACTTATCTCTTCCTCATCTGTTCACCGATGTAGGTGACTCTCTTCCAGTCTGACGGGGAGAAGCTGTCCTTCGTGAGGGTCTTCTCTATTGCTGTCTCGAGAGTATAGTTGCTGTCTATGTATATGATGACTGCCGTCCACTCGTCCTTCTCGCGGGCATACATGACGCCGCCGACATTATTCAGGAGTTCGGACATTCTCAGATCATCCTTCTTCGAATCATGTGCAAGAAGGAGCGAGAATGAATAGTCGGGCACATTGAAGAGTTTGTCCTTCTGTTCACTCTGCATTCTGTTCCAGCAGTTATGTATCACACCTTCCAGCTCTTCGAGTGTCTCCTCGTCGACTTCCTTCACAAAGGATCTGAATACATCACCCGAGCCTGCAAGCCTCTTATAGATATCCGATACGATACCGCTGAACGGCAGCGTATCCTCTTCCTCTGTCTCTTCTGCCGTCATGAGAGGAACAGGGTCATCTGCATCATCAAGTTCCTCCATGGAGAGCACCTGCTTCTCCGTCTCTTCTTCCTCGTCCTGTACGGAGTCACCTCTCTGCGGGATTTCAGACTCCTCAAGATTCACCTGTGCCGCATCATTATCGGAAGATGTCGTGAATACTCTCGGAGATACCTCGCTTATATTCTCCACCGGTGTCGGGATAACCTCGTCATCAAGTGTGACAGAGACTGCCTTCTCTTCAGTTTCCTCTTCCTCGGGTTCTGCTTCCGCTTCCTCTTCCTTTACGGCGATGTCTTCTTTCTTCTCTTCCTCATCAATCATTCCCATGCGTGGAAGGACAAAGCCGTCATCGTCGAGGTTGGCCTCATCGGAAGCCTTTTCATCTTCTTCATTCTCGGGAACAACATCATTAAGGCCGAGGAAGTCATTCATCCAGGAATTGACATCAAGAGGTTTCTCTTCCTGTTTAGTCTCTGGTTCTTCTGGTGTTTCAGGTTCTGTTACTTCAGGTTCTGTTACTTCAGGTTCT
>CAZGNN010000047.1:4306-9583 GCA_964527335.1 uncultured Spirochaetaceae bacterium
GAGTGCTATCTCATCGTCGGCTGTTTCAAGAGATTCTTCCGTGTCCTGTTCTTCGGAACTTTCAGCCACTTCCTCTTCATCCTCAGATTCAACGTCTTCTGTCTCTTCTTCGTCTTCATCGGGAGATTCTTCTGACTCCAGCTCTTCAGTATCGTCAGATGTTTCGATTTCCTCTTCTTCGTCGGAGAGTGCTATCTCATCGTCGGCTGTTTCAAGAGATTCTTCCGTGTCCTGTTCTTCGCTACTTTCAGTCTCTTCCTCTTCATCCTCAGATTCAACGTTTTCTGTCTCTTCTTCGTCTACATCGGGAGATTCTTCTGACTCCAGCTCTTCAGTATCGTCAGATGTTTCTATTTCCTCTTCCTCGTCGGAAAGCTCTATTTCATTGTCAGCTGTTTCGAGGGAAACATCATCTTCCCCTTCTTCATCAGCATCCTCGAGGTTCTGTTCAACTTCTTCATCTGGCTCAGACTCAGAGTTTTCCGTTTCATCTTCGTCATCAGAAGTCTCTGTCTCACTGCCGGCTGCGTCGGGGGAAGTATCATCTTCCTCTTCTTCATCGGCATCACCGAGATTCTGCTCAACTTCTTCTGATTCGGATTCAAAGTCATTTTTTTCAGCTTCGACATCAGAGGTCTCTGTCTCCTCTTCTTCGTCGGAGAGTGCTGTTTCCTCTGATTCAGCCGCTTCTGTTACCTCTTCGTTTTCTTCCGCTGTCTCCGGGGCATCATCGTCATCAGATACGTCTATGTCCTCTTCGGGGCCTACGGGTTCATCTTCGTCAGAGGAGAGTTCCTCTTCCTCGATTTTCTCTGCTATTTCATCTTCGAGTGTGGGAGCTGCGGGTTCGAGGTCTTCGGCTTTCTGCTCTTCCTCTCTGTATTCCTCTTCGTCTTCCTTCTCGAGTTCGTCGTCGAGGCTCTTCTCCTCTTCCTCGTCGAGGATGGAGAAGAAGTCAAGCTGGCCGTCGTCTTCCTCTTCGTCCTCGTCGGCCGTCTCCACAGGAGTCTCCTCCTTTACGGGTTCCTCTTCTATTTCCTCGTAGTATTCGCTCTCTGTCTTCTCTCCGATTTCATCGAGTCTTTCCTCTTCCTCGGTGTCATCGAAGATGTCATCATCAAGTTCGGATTCGTACTTCTCCTCTTCCTTCTCGATTTCCTCATCCTTTCTGATGATTTCATCGGTGAGGGCGTACTTCTCCTCTTCCTTCTCGATATCTACAGAGTCCTTTTTCTCATATTCGACGAACTCCACATTCTCGTCTCTCTCGTCGAGCTTCTTTGCCTCTTCGTCCTCGTCAACGGTGTCGTATTCGAATTCATCAGATACCGTATCATCAGCAACATCGTCCACAGAAGCTTCCGTCCTGTCGAGTTCGTCCTCGTCGACGACGGAGTATTCGCTCTTCTCCTCCGGGAGATCCAGGTCTCCGAGAAGGGACGATAGAAGATCCCTCTTCTTCGTCCTGTCGACTGTGGCTTCAGCCATGAATGCTGAAGATATCACAAGAGATGAGCCGTCGCTCTCCTTGTCCTCCCTCTGGTCAGGGTCGACGATGAGCCTCCTGTGGCCGTACCCCGGCTTCAGGGCTCTCTCGTCCTCTCTTGCCTTCCTGATTGACTCATATGCCTTCTGGTCCGTGAAGAGATTCCTGTCATAGAATGACGGCAGTACCGAGATGTCGATGCTGTTGCCGTCGTAGGTGTATGTGTCTATTCCCGTGCGGTAGAAGATTGCAAGCACGTCGTGCATTGCCGCACGTCTTCTGTTGAATGATGAAGTCAGGGCTATGTAGAGAGGAATGTGTTTCCCGACGAATGTGTATTCCTCGCCCTTCCACGTGAAGAACGGGAATCTGAGGGACGGCCAGTAGCCCATTTTCATGAATGATATGAGGTCCAGCGTCCCGGGACCTGCCGTAAATACGGAGTAGACGGACCTGTCGAGGTCGGAAAGAGATGAGAGCGTGAACATGTCGAAGCCGTCGCGCTCACGGGCAAGGTTCTCCGCCCTTCCCTCCCAGCCGTTGGCCTTCGTGATTATGCGGTAGACCTCCTCTTCGGTCTTTCCCTCTATCTGATTCGCCCTCTTTGCAAGGGCAAGGTCATAGTCATCCCTGTATGCCTGTACGCGGGCACAGAGGTCATCTATGCCTCCTAGTCCCCTGCGTGCTATGTTGTCGAGATTGAGAGAGAGCGTGAGATAATCGACTCCCGTCTTCTCCTCGAGTTCCACCTTCTCTTCAAGAAGCGACCTGAGAAGGGATGAAGAACGGCGGACCCTCTCCCCTGTCATCTCTTCCGGAAGAAGGTAGACGGCAATTATGTTTCTGTAGTTTACGGCGTCCTCGTCGGAGAAGTTCTCCTCACTCGACGCAAGAGCCGTTCTGTTCTCGATGAGACGGATGATTCGTCTTGTGACATCCTCGGAGAGGCTCTTGAGTCTCGACCAGTCTCTCTCGCTTACATTCCTCTCGCTTCCCGCCGAAACAAAGTGCGTTGACAAGAGTACTGACTGCAGGAGCACGGGAAGGAGAACTGCAGAGTGCCGCTTCACCTGATCCCTGCTCTTCTCGCTGAGGACCTTCCTCTCGTCCCAGAGGGAGAGCTTCAGAAGTTCCAGGGGATAATACTCTCCCATGATCTTCGCGACTGATGAAAAGTCATTCAGAAGGTAACCATACGATTCTTCGATATTCTTCCCGGCCTTCTGCGGGGAGATTCTTCTTATTGCATCGATCGGTGAAAAGAAATCAAACACGGATAAACCTTCCTTACTGGATGTGCATCACGTTCTTTCTGTAAGCCTTGAGCCCGTATTTCAGACACTCCGCCGCCATCTTCAGTTCGTCTTCGTTGAGAACGTAAGCGAACCTGGCCTGACATCTGCCGTAGCCGGGCGTCCAGTAGAAGCCCTCCGCGGGTGCGAACATGACTGTATTTCCCTTGTACGAGAACTCATTGAGCATGAATGATGCGAACTTCTCCGCATCGTCTACGGGAAGATCGGCGATGAAGTAGAATGCGCCCTTGGGCATCGTTACCCTGACGCCTTCGATCTTCTGCATTGCGCTGACAAGCGTGTTGCGGCGGCGCTCATATTCCTCGACTGTCGCCCTGATGTAGCTCTCGGGTGCCGTGAGTGCGGCTGCCGCAGCCTCTTCCTCGACTGCCGGCGGACAGAGTCTCGCCTGTGCCATCTTGAGGCAGTTCGCGATGAACTCGTGGTTCTTGGTGACTATTGCCCCGATGCGCGAGCCGCACATCGAGAAACGCTTGGAGAAGCTGTCGATGCAGATTATCCTGTCGGCATACTCCGGGAACGAAAGCACAGATGTGAACTTCTTTCCGTCGTAGCAGAATTCCCTGTAGACTTCGTCCACGACAAGGAATATGTCGTGCTTCTTGCACAGTTCGAGAAGAGCAGTGAGCTCTTCCTTCGTATAGATGTGTCCTGTAGGGTTGTTGGGAGAACAGAGCAGGATTCCCGTCGTCTTCTTGTTGATCTTGTCCTCGAATGCGTCGATTGACGGGAGTATGAAGCCGTTCGAGGAAGACGATGTGACAGGCCTGAGCTCGACCATGGCAACCTTTGCAAAGGTCGCCACGTTCGTGTAGTACGGCTCGGGGATGATCACTTCGTCGTACGGGTCACAGAGCGTGATGAAGGCAAACTGCAGTGCCTCGCTTCCGCCTGTGGTTATCATGATGTCGTCGACCGTCAGGTCCTCGATCCCCATTCTCCTGTAATAGCCGAGAAGGGCCTCGCGGAGCTTGAATTCCCCCTCGCTGAGACCGTAGGCGATTATGTCCTGGTCATAGCTGTGGATGGCGTCGAGGGCCTCCTTCGGGGTCTTGATGTCGGGCTGTCCGATATTGAGATGTATGACATGGACTCCCCTCTCCTTTGCCGCTCTGGCAAGGGGAACAAGGCGTCTGATGGGAGAACACTGGAAACCCGATATACGGTTGGACATCTGCATGGTCTTTCCCCCTTATTCCGGGATTGTGGAATCGTCGACCTGGCTTCCGATACCGGCCTGTGTCATGTCGACAAGCTTCTGGATGAACTTTCTGTTGTCGAGAAGCGGGGAGATTGCCCTTCCGTGATGGAGACGCGAGATGACGCGGGCAAAGAGCTCGGTGACATCTGCCTGGATGAACCACTCCTTCTCCAGGAGTTCCTTGCCCTGGTAGACAGCGTTGGTTCCGATTATCCTGTAGAAGATGCCTTCCCTGTATGCCTGGTCGAAGTTCTCGATGGCACTGCCGTTGAAGAACGGGAGAGATACCATGACGATGACATTCTTGGCACCCCTGTTCATGAGCTCGCGCATTGCGATTATCATGGTGCCGCCTGTGGCAATCATGTCGTCAGCCATGAGGACAGTCTTGCCTTTGACATCTCCGAGGAGGTTAATTGATTTAATATTGGTATTCTTTGCCGATGTGGAGACCATCGAATAGTCTCTTTCCTTATAAAGCATGGCAAGAGGCCTGTGAAGAGCCTGTGCGTAGAACTTGTTTCTGTTGACGGCACCGGTGTCTGGAGATACGACGACGATGTCGGGATCCGAGAAGTCGATGAGCTTTCTCAGGGCAATGAGAGTCTGGTAGGAACCGTGGACGTTCTCGAGTGCACATGTGGAGAATGCGTTCTCGATTTCACGCGAATGTATGTCGAGCGTTATGATTCTGTCGACTCCGAGTTCCTCGCAGAAGCGTGCGAACATCGCTGCCGTGAGAGGCTCTCTCGATGCCTTCTTGTGCTGGCGCGCATATGGGTATGAGGGAAGAACAAGCGTTATGGACTGTGCTCCCGCGTTGTGGAGGGCGTTCACAGTCGTGAAGAGGAACATCAGGTGGTCGTTGATCGAGAGCTGGATGGGCTCCTCGGAACCTGCGACCTTGATCGGCGCATTGTTCGACACGTCATGGATCACATAGACGTTGAGACCGCGCACCGGGTCGATTATCTCGGCCTTCTCCTCTCCGTTGGAGAAACGCGTGTACTTCACGTTGATTGTGAAGTCGGGACAGTGGAAGGCCGTGGGAAGCTTGCCCGTCGGAATCTTCTTGCTGTCGATGTCATCGAGAAGAGTTACTGTCTTCAACAGCTCTTCTGCCGTCATGCCGTGTCTCTTCGTCAGAGCCTCCGAGAGTTTCTCGTATCTGTCGATGTAAAGACGTCTGAGGTGCTTCACGACCTTGCCGGTGAAATATTCTGAGCCAGGGCCGGCAATAACCCCTAACTTATGTGGTTTTAAGATACTCATGG
>CAZGNN010000048.1:0-9544 GCA_964527335.1 uncultured Spirochaetaceae bacterium
ACCGCATTCTCCGGCACTGTGAAAGCAAGAATCACATTGCCGCTCTCATCGAGAAGCGTAAGTGTATCACCGGAAGAGAGAGAGCCTCTTGACTGAAAGCCGCCGAAGCCGCCATCTGGCATTCCGGCTGTCGTACCGTCGGGAAGCGACGGAATCTCGCCAGTATTTACGGGGTCGGATCCTCCTCGTCCGCCCTTTCCTCCGCCGAAGCCGTTCCTGGGCATTTCGGGTACTCCCTCCGGTTTCTCGGGGGCAGCGGAATCACCGTCTTCCGGTTTCCCGGGTGCCGATGTGTCACTGTCCCCTGACGGAAGAGACGGAGGTGTCATGGTATCACCATCGGGAGGTGTCACATCCTCACCCTCGGGAAGATTCTCCGGCTTTGTGAAAGACTCTCCGTCGAAGCCCTCGGGAGGAGTCATTCCTCCGAAATCGAATCCGCCTCCGACATTCATCGAAATGCCGCTGTAGAGATAATAGCCTGTCGAGGAGGAAGACGACGGATGCTGGTTCGTTCCGCCCATTGCAATGACCGTGCCTCCTGTGTATGTGAATCTTGAATCGGAATCACAGTCGATACCGCCCTCCGGAACATCAGAGCCGAGAGCGATGAGGACACCGCCGTTTATTGTGACGGTTCCGTTGCTGTCGACGGCATCATTTGCCGACGAATGTGCATACACGAGACCTCCGTTGATGGTTACCGCTGCCTTTCCGTCCTCGGATGCATTGAGAGAATCATCTGTGGTGTTGATGATTATCTTGCCGCCGTTGATTGTGACACTTCTCTTTCCCTCGATTCCTTCCGGAGATACACCATCATTGGCTTCTGGAGTCGAATCCTCACGTGGCGTAGCGTATGTGTTTACAGTTATGAGACCGTTGTTGATGTAGACATCTGCAGAGGGATCGTTGACAGACGAGGATGTATCGCCGTCCTCTGTCGTGTCGAACCCGGCACTGATTCCCTTGCCGGATGTATTGATGACAATCTCGCCGCCGTTGATGAGGACATAGCCCTTACCCTTTCCGTACTCCGTCTCCTCTTCGTCACCGTCAACCTTTATTCCCTTGTTCTCCATACCTTCGGTCATGTTGAGTCCTGTGACTGTCACACTTCCGCCGTTCTGGACATAGCCGTTGACAGGCTTTATTCCCGTGCCGCCGCTTGTCGTGCTGTCAAGGGTAACGTTGACTGAGCCGCTGTTGACGACGATGACATCGTCAGAGACGATTCCGTTCTTCGTCACCGCGTACACGTTGAGAGTTCCGTCTCCCGTAATCACGAGAGAACCTGCAGCCTTGACTGCGTTGGTCTCTGTTTCCGTGCAGCCCGTGAGACTGCTCTCTCCGACGAGCACCATGAAACAGGTAGTCGTGCTCTTGAGCTTCAGTGCCTGCTCGTCACTGCCGTCGGAAGATGTGACTCTGACGCCGTCAAGAGTAAGCATGTAGTCGCTGTTCTCTGAGACTACAGTGACACCCTTTCCGCTTTCACCTGAAAGAATGATGTTGTACTTTCCCTCTCCCGAGATTGTGATTGTTGTCTTCTTTTTCTTTTCCTCGACAGTAACGGCACCGTCAAGATAGCTTTCGCTGAGTGAAGAGAGGTCGATTGATACGCTCTCGTAATCATCTGCGTTGAAGATGTAGTCTTCACTGTTGTAGGTGGAAGGCATCTGGTCAGATGATGGTACCACGGTTGCCTTTGCCTCTTCGTCACTGATCCATCCCGATATCACGGAAGTGAACGTACCGGTGAGGCCTGAAACGGCTTCTCCCGTTTCCTCTATGTCAGCCTTCGCTTCCTCCGTCTCCGTCTTTCCTGATGAGGATGCACAGGAAACCGGAAGCAGACTGAAAATCAATATAATTGAAATGAATGACAATATTGTTCTCTTTCTCATTCTGTTCTCCTTGATGCAATATTACTTCCCGAACCTTTAAGAAACCTTAAAGTCAGAGCAAAAAGAAATCTGCATCAACAACCTTCCCTCAGGAGCAGGAGTCCCCTTCGTTCACAGCCACAGGAACAACGAGGAAATCTACTATATCCTCTCGGGAAGAGGGAGTGCGGTAATCGACGGCGAGACTGTGAAACTGGAAGAGGGCGACGCACTCAGACTTTCACCTGAAGCCAGAAGACAGTTCTCCGCATCAGAGGATTTCCCTCTTTCATACATGTGCATACAGGTGAAGAAGGATTCTCTTTCAGAATACACTGCATCGGATGCGGTAATCGGTCAGGACATGAGCTCTCCGGAGCGCTTTTTTCATTCGGCCTTCACCTCGAAGATGAACTCTGCCCAGGAGCCGTACTCGCTCTGGCAGTAGATTCTTGCATGATGGTTGGCGGCAATCGTGCTGGCTATTGCAAGCCCCAGTCCGTAGCTTCCGTCCTTACCCGTACGTGCCTTGTCGGCGCGCCAGAAGCGTTCGAAGATTCTCGTCCGGTCCTCTTCCCTTACGCCCTCACCCTCATTTTTAACGCTGAGGAATACCGTCCTGTGCTTCTCTGTGAGAGAGACAGTGACAGTCGTGTTGTCATATGAATACTTCAGGGCATTCGACAGGAGAATCGAGACGAGTTTCTCGATTTCTCCCTCATCCCCCTTCATGAATACCGAAGGCTTTATGTCGCACTCGATTGTTATTCCCTTCTCCCATGCAAGAGCCTCGAATGGAAGAACAGAGCCCTCCAGAAGATGCGAGAGGTCGATACTGCAGGTCTCCTTCTCCCTTTCCGTTACAGAAGTCAGGTAGAGAAGGTCCCTTACTAGAGAATCCATGCTGTGGGTTTCCTTGTCTATGTAATCAAGCCAGCAGCTTCCGCCTTTCTCGCTCTTCAGCACATCGGCATTGGCCTGTATTACTGCAAGCGGAGTCTTGAGTTCATGGCTTGCGTCCCATATGAACTGGTTCTGCTTCTCGAATGCATCACTCACAGGCTTCACCATCATCGCCGTAAGCTTCAGAGAAAGAAGAAAAAGAAGAATCCAGGCCCCGCAGCCTCCGACTGTTCCCCATATGACGGAACGGTGAAAGTCATTGAGAGAAGACGAAGCATCGAGAACCGTGTAGGAAAAACCGTCAGGTGTCGTGTGCCTCAGGTAGTAGTACCCCTTTCTGTAGCCGAAGTCATTTCCGTCGCTGCCGATCAGAAGGAGAATACCGGAAACGGAGTCATCATCATAATAGCCGTTTCTGTCGGATGAATATCTGATGAGAGCACCCTCATCGTCAGTCTCCACAGTCAGCATGTTGCCGCCGTACTCTCTGAAGAGTCCTGTCTCTCCGTTCTCAATGGGAGGATTATCATCAGGTAGGGATGGAGAGACAAAGGGAAAGCTTTCAAGACTCCGTCTTATCTCTCCCCTCTTCTGCGTCTCGGGGACAACCACTATGAATGCAATAAGAAAGAGTATTATGAGTGTGAAGCTCGTCATCATCACGATAAGGAGCTTGCGTCGCAGGGCCTTTATCATCTTTTCTCCAGTGAATAGCCGATTCCCCGGCTGGACTTTATCTCGACCGAGGAACCGATGAACCTGAGCTTTTTTCTCAGAAATGATATGTATACCTCACTCGATGAGGTTTCTGTACTGCTGTCGAATCCCCAGAGCTTTTCATAGATCTGGTCCTTCGGGACAATGCGTCCCTCTGCAGACAGAAGCATTTCCATAAGCGTGATTTCCCTTGCACTGAGTCTTACCGATTCTCCTCCAGATGATACAAGCCTTCCCTCCTCCTTGCGGAGAGTGATATCCCCGAAAGCAGGAGTTGTGTCGATAAGGGTATCCCTGCGGCGTGCAAGGGCATTCACACATGCCACGAGCTCATCCATCTCAAACGGCTTCGGAAGATAGTAGTCGGCTCCGCCGTTAAGGCCGCGGATCCGACTCGAGAGGTCACCCTTTGCAGTCAGCATCAGTACGGGAGTGGAAATGTTTTCCTCCCTCAGACTCTTCAGAACGGAGAAACCGTCAAGGGATGGAAGCATCACATCAAGAATGATGATGTCATATATGCCGCATCCGGCCGCGTCCAGCCCCTCTCTTCCGTCAAAAGCCTGCTCTGTGAGCCATCCCTTCATTCTGAAAGTATGTGCAAGTGCATCGGAGAGTCCTCTTTCGTCCTCGATAATCAGAAGCTTCATGGCCCGATTATAGAGAAAAGGGAAACCACTTGTCATTATTTTTTTCTTCGGCTAGACTTCACACAACTCGTCAGAGGGCAGGTCGTTCGGAGAAACGACAGCCGGATAAGACGCAGGTTGAAATACCTGTTTCTTATCCGGCTTTTTTTGTTTTAAAGGAGAAAAAGTATGGAAAATCTTTTAACCGGAAAAGTGAAACCGCTCTATTTGAAGTATCTGTCGGCAGCATTCGGCAGCGCACTCATCTCGTCCATCTACGGCCTAGTCGACATGGCGATGGTCGGTCAGTACCAGGGCCCTGACGGAACGGCTGCACTTGCAGTCGTGGCACCGGTGTGGAACGTCATCTACAGCCTCGGCCTCCTGACGGGAATCGGAGGAAGCGTCATCTTCTCGATGAAGAGAGGAATGGACGGAGGAAAGAAGGGAAACGAGAACGAATACTTCACTTCGTCTGTTATCCTCTCCGTAATCCTCGCCGTTCTCTCGACGCTCGCACTCTTTCTCTTCGAGGACGGGATTCTCACGTTCTTCGGTGCAGACGATGTTCTCCTTCCGCTTGCGAAGGATTACCTCAGGCCTATTAAGTACGTATTTCCACTCTTTCTCTTCAACCAGGCACTCGCCGCATTCCTCCGTAACGACAACAGTCCCTCCCTTGCGACGGCGGCAGTCATGTCGGGAGGAATCTTCAACGTATTCGGAGACTGGTTCTTCGTATTCCCCTGCGACATGGGACTCTACGGTGCGGGACTCGCGACTGCAATCGGCAGTGTCGGCTCGTTCGTAATCATGATTACCCATTTCTTCAGAAAGAGATGTACGCTCCGCCTCGAGAAGCCTCAGCGCCCTCTCCATCAGGCAAAGCGCATCGCAGTCACGGGATTCTCGACATTCTTCATCGACGTTGCGATGGGAATACTCACGATTCTCTTCAACAAGCAGATAATGCGCTACCTCGGGTCCGCAGCCCTCTCGGTCTACGGTCCGATCATCAACGTGAGCACGTTCGTGCAGTGCTGTGCCTACTCCGTGGGACAGGCTTCCCAGCCTATAATATCCACGGCATACGGTGCCGGTAAGGGTGAGAGAATCCGGGAGACGCTGAAGTACAGCATAATCACATCGTTCATCTTCGCCGTCTTCTGGACAGTCCTCAGCGAGGCCGTGCCAAACCTCTACATACACATATTCATGAGTCCGACAGACGAAATCCTTGAGATAGCACCGGCTATAATAAGAATGTACTCGGTATCATTCATGCTTCTTCCGTTCAATATCTTCTCGACGTACTACTTCCAGGCAATCATGAAGAGCGGAGTCTCGATGGCGGTATCTGTGATGAGGGGGCTTATAGTAAGCGGTGCTCTCATCCTGACACTCCCCGTCTTTCTCCCGGCATCCTCGATCTGGATGAGCATGCCGGTGACGGAACTCGTCACTGCCGTCTATGTCGCAGTCAAGATGAAGAAATATACCTCCGCTCTGCCGATGAGTAACTGAAGATTTCAATTCGTTACCTTTTTATCCGGTTGTTTTACCGCTTCCTATCTGTGATAATGAGTCTCAGGGAAAACACATGGATGATAACAAGGTAAGAGTTCTCCTCGTGAAGGAGAGCGTGTTTGCAGATAACGACAGGGAAGCCGGGAAGCTCAGGGGCGAACTCAAAGATAAGGGAGTCTTCCTCATGAACCTGATGTCGAGTCCCGGAAGCGGAAAGACGACAACCCTGACGAGGATAATCGAAAGGCTGAAGGACGAATACAGAATCGGGGTCATGGAGGCCGATATCGACAGCGACGTCGATGCCGTGAAGATAAAGGCGCTCGGAGTCAAATCCGTCCAGCTCCACACGGGCGGGATGTGCCATCTCGACGCGGCTATGACGCGGCAGGGCCTCGAGGCCATAGGAATCGACGACCTCGACTTCGTCACGCTCGAGAATGTGGGCAACCTCATCTGCCCGGCAGAGTTCGACACGGGAGCCGTCAGAAATGTCATGATCCTCTCCGTTCCGGAGGGAGATGACAAACCTCTGAAGTATCCTCTGATGTTCAGCACGGTGGATGCAGTCATCATCAACAAGATCGACGCTTCATCCTTCTTCGATTTCGACATAGAAAGATGCAAAGGATACATCCGGCAGCGCAATGTGAAGAACCCGCCGGTATTCCCCATCTCCGCAAAGACGGGAGAGGGAGTGGATGCACTTACTCAATGGCTGAGAAACGAAATAGAGGAATGGAAGGGAGAAAAACACAATGGCTAGGGAAAACATAATAAAGCTCGGGCAGAAGATTACAGACAGAATAGGCGTGAAAGTCACGGAGAACGAACCGGAGTACTGGGGACTTGACCCCATCCTCACGGACGAGATGGCGGACATCGCCCTCAGGATGGATGTCCGTAAGCCAATCACGCTCGATGCCCTTTCAAAGCGCACGGGAGTGGAGAAGGAGCACCTCGAGAAGGTCCTCTACGACATGGCATGTGTCGGTATAATCGAATACAACTGGGAGAACGAGAAGAGGGAGAAGCAGTACGTCCTTCCCATGTTCGTTCCGGGAAGCGCAGAGTTCACGAACATGAGCCAGAAACAGCTCGAGGAGCACCCCGAGCTCGGAAAGTTCTTCGAGAACATGTCACGCCTTCCTCTCGAGAAGGTGACACCGTTCGTTCCCATGGGCGGTGCGGGAATCGGGATGCATGTGATTCCCGTAGAGAAGGCAATCAGCATGGAGAACAAGGCAGTCCCCATCGAGAAGATATCCCACTGGCTTGATAAGTATGAGGGACGCTATGCGGCGTCGCCCTGCTCCTGCCGCCTCTCGAGGCGCACATTCGACGAAGGCTGTGCAGACAATCCCGAGGACTGGTGCATAGGTGTCGGCGACATGGCCCAGTACCTTGTCGAGACCAACAGGGGTCACTACATCACGAAGGATGAAGTGATGAAGATACTGAAGCATGCAGAGGACCTGGGCTTCGTGCATCAGATCACGAACATCGACGGAGAGGACAAGATCTTCGCCATCTGTAACTGCAACGTCAACGTCTGCTATGCTCTCCGGACAAGCCAGCTCTTCAATACCCCGAACCTTTCACGGAGCGCCTACGTCGCGAAGGTCACGAAGGAAGACTGCGTCGCATGCGGAAAGTGCGTCGAATCGTGTCCAGCAGGTGCCGTAAAGCTCGGCCAGAAGCTCTGCCAGAAGGACGGAAGCGAAATCGAGTACCCCAGGCAGGTTCTCCCCGATGACGTGAGATGGGGACGCCACATGTGGGCGGAAGACTACAGGGACAGAAACAGAAAGAACAGCTACGACACGGGAACATCACCGTGCAAGAGCTCGTGCCCGGCACACATCGCAGTCCAGGGATACCTCAAGCTTGCATCAATGGGAAAGTATACTGAGGCCCTCGCCCTCATCAAGAAGGACAATCCCCTTCCCGCAGTCTGCGGCAGGATATGCAACAGACGCTGTGAGGAGGCATGCACGAGAGCGACGCTCGACAAGGCCGTCGCAATAGACGAAGTCAAGAACTTCCTCGCATCGCGCGACCTCGATGCCGAGACAAGATATGTTCCGGAGAAGAGGATTCCCTCAAACAGAGGAGAGTTCACGGAAAAGATAGCAATCATCGGCGCAGGACCGGCAGGCCTCAGCGCAGCATACTTCCTCGCCCTCATGGGCTACAGGCCGACGGTATTCGACCGCGGAGCAGAAGCCGGAGGCATGCTTAGATACGGCATTCCTTCATTCAAGCTCGAGAAGGATGTGATCAGGGCAGAAGTCGACGTGATAAGGGAACTCGGAGTCGAGTTCGTCTTCAACACGGAAGTCGGAAAGGACGTGACAATCGCTGACCTCAGGAATCAGGGTTACAAGGCATTCTACCTCTCCATCGGCTGCCAGGGCGGAAGAATGCCCGGTATCCCGGGAGAAGAGGGAGAAGGTGCAGTGACTGCAGTCGAGTTCCTGAGACGGGGAGAAGATGCCTCTGCCGGACGCAAGACAGTCGTCGTCGGAGGCGGAAACGTTGCAGTCGATGCAGCCCGCACGGCCGTCAGGAAATCCGACGCGGTTCTCATGTTCTCGCTCGAGAAGAGAGACGAGATGCCGGCAGCGGACGAGGAGATTGAGGAAGCCGAGAGCGACGGCGTGAAGATGAATCCGGGCTGGGGCCCCAAGGAAGTTCTGAGGGACGACAGCGGAAAAGTCAGGGCAGTCGTCTTCAAGAGATGCACATCTGTCTACGACAGCGAGAAGCACTTCAACCCTGTCTATGACGAGAGTGACACACTCACGATAGAGTGCGACAGCGTCATATTCGCAATCGGACAGAAAGCCGACTGGGGAAATCTTCTCGAGGGAGAGAGGGTCACTCTCAGGAGAAACGGCCTTGTCGAAGCGGATTCCCTCACATACCAGACATCACAGAGCGACATCTTCGCAGGCGGCGATGTCTACACGGGACCGAAGTTCGCAATCGATGCAATCGCTGCAGGAAGGGAAGCGGCAATATCGATGCACCGCTTCGTACAGCCCCACTCCTCTCTCACAATCGGCCGTAACCGACGTGACTTCAATATTCTCGACAAGGAGAACATCCTCATAAAGGAATACGACAGGACGGAGAGACAGACTGCCGGTCATAAAACAGAGACAGAAGGAAGAACCTTCAGAGACCTCAGACTGCCGTTCACCGAAGAACAGGTGAAGAAGGAGACAGCGAGATGCCTCGGCTGCGGCGCAAGCGTCGTTGACCCCAACCGCTGCCTCGGCTGCGGCGTATGTACCACAAAGTGCGAGTTCGATGCGATAAAGCTCTACCGCGTACACCCCGAAGCCTCCACAATGATAAAAAGCGAGGACAAGATCAAGGCAGTTGCGAAGTATGCGATAAAGAGAGGAATCAGGATACTCAGGAACCCGAACAGCACCTCCGATCCGGAGAAACTCAAGCCGGGCCAGGAACCGAAGAACAGGAATGCATGAACTCGGTATAGTATTCTCGATTCTCGACAGGCTCGAGGAACTGGCTGGAGAAGAAAATCTCAGTCACATAAAGCGTGTCACACTTGAAATCGGGGAGGTATCGTCAGTCCTCCCCGACTACCTCAGGCCCTGCTTCGAATGGGCAGTGAAGAAGCGTCCGCTCTTCGGCGACACGACGCTCGAAATAGAGAGCATCCACGCCGTCACACTCTGCCGCTCCTGCAATAAGGAATACGACACAGTGCCGAACGGAATAACGTGTCCCTACTGCGGTTCAAGAGAGACGGAGCTCGTGACGGGCAACGAAATAAACATAAAGGAAATAGAAGCAGAATGATGTCCCCATAGCGGGGATATCTTCTTAATCCTGATTGATTTCTATGTC
>CAZGNN010000049.1:0-9462 GCA_964527335.1 uncultured Spirochaetaceae bacterium
TTTTCATTCTTAGAAAAATCTAATCCTGTTATACAACTTTCTGGACTTTTCCTGCTCTCAGACAGCGTGTACATACCTTGATAGTTCTCGGTGTGCCGTCGATAAGAGCCTTGACAGTCACGATGTTGGGTCTGAACTCGCGCTTTGTTGTTACGCCGATGTGCTGACCGACACCACCGTTCTTCTTAGCCTGTCCCTTTCTCGTTACAACTGAACCAGAAACTGTACCTTTTCCACAAATATCACATCTTCTAGCCATGACAAATATCCACCTTAAATAATTTTCATCATTTTCGACGGGAACCTTTGTCGGCATTTTAAGCCGGAGCATGGGCAAAGATATGCCGTCGTAACACTTCTATTGAATATATCGCAAAGGAATAAACTTTGTAAAGCCGTTCAGTCAACAAACGCCCCGTTTTCTGCAACTTTCTTTGAGGAAACATTCCCCGCATTTCGGTTTCGGCCGGCAGAATGTGCGTCCGAGGAGATTGACGGTGTCGGAAAGACGGGTCCAGAGGCTGCTGTCGAATTCGGCCTCTATCTCATGCATCGTCCGTATCCTGTCATGGGATGATGAGAGCCCCAGGCGGTAGCTCACCCTCTCGAAGTGGATGTCGACCGTGACGGCGGGAGCGGAGAACACATGCTGCATATAGCACGAGGCAGTCTTCTCCCCGACGCCCGGAATCGACATGACGCTCTCCCGGCTCCCGGGTCTGCCGTTCTTCACGAAATACTCCGCCGCGGCCTTTATGGTCTTCGTCTTGCTCTTCGAGAGCCCCGAGGAGTGGATGATTCTCTCTATGTCCCCATCGTCGGCCGCGGCTATCTCCTTCTCTGTCGGATAGACGGCAAAGAGCTTCTCCGCATTCTTTACAGCCATTCTGTCATTCGATGCGCATGAGAGCACAACCGTTATGAGAAAGCGGAAGGGGTCGCTGTACGGAATGAAGAAAACCTCTCTGGGGGAATTCTCGTCAAGAAGTCTGTATATCTCTCTGTCGTAGTCAGTCACTCCCTCATTGTACTTTTCTTTTCTTCTTCACACCACACCTTTCCTCCTCGTCCTTTATCCAGCTCATGAGCGCACTGAATATACTCAGCTGTCCAGACGATATGAGTCCGGCCTTCGCAATTACACGCTGCTTCGTCCTCACGACCGTTCTCTCGCTTATTCCGAGAACGAGGGCTATCTCCTTATCGCTCATGCCATAGCTCAGTGGAGGGAGAATCTTTCTCTCCCTCTCCGAGAGTGACCTCCGCATCGAATCGTTGCGGTATGTCCCCTTCCCCGAAGAGACCTCGGAAAGGAGAACATCTCCCGGAAGCAGGAACTCCACGAACGGGAAGAGCGCGCTCAGGAGGTTCTCCTCGTAGGGGGACGGCAGCACGACGATGCGCGAAAGCGGATTGAGGCGGCGTGCCGAGAGAATATCCCCGGCGAGGCGGAGAATCGGGGTTGAGGACAGGATGTAGATGTCCGCTGTCTCCAGAGTCTCCCCCGGCACCGAGAAGAGATGGACATAGTCCAGGGAACGGTCCGGAGTGAGCAGCGGGAAGTTTCCTCTGATCACGATTTTCTTGCACATACATTATCTAAGACAGAATTTTTCGGGATTTTGTCAGCTTTTTTTTCATAAAGGGGCAAAAAAAGTTTTGAAATGCGGGTTATTGACCACCTTTACTCATTTTTCTTATACTCAATTGGATTTCCGGGATGTCGCCTAGCGGCTATGGCGCCTGCTTTGGGAGCAGGATATCGATGGTTCGAGTCCATTCATCCCGACTGTGACCTCTTCGTTCTGCGGAGAGGTTTTTTCTTCGGCTCTCTGTGTAGTTTTCATGATTGAGCTTTTTCAAGATGGGCACTTTTTCTATAATGGACGCGTGAAGAAATATCTCGTCCTGGCATCACTCATCTCCCTCACCGTATCACTCGGTGCAGCCGTTCTCCCGTCGTACGATTTCACGTTCTACACGACGGCGGATGAAACGCTGACGTCCTTCACGAAGGAGAATGTCGGCATCGATGTCACCGGCTACGGCTTTGTCGGGAAGACGGCGACGAGAGGCATCTACCTGAGAATAGGAATACAGACACCGTTCGAGACACTGGTGAAGCTGAAGGACTCGCTCTTATCGGCCATCAACGGCAAAGACACCGCAGGAAAGAAAGACGACGGCACCACCATAATCACACCCCAGGCCTCCGTCCTCGCTTTCGACAGCACCGAGACCTCCCATATCGAGATGGAGACACCGTCTTCCGCCGATGACACGAAGAGCGTGAAGAAGAAGGATGTAATCGACCCGACGGAATGGAAGTTCCTCCTCACCCTCGGACCCGCGTGGCGGAACATGATGGACAGCAACGCCATGGTCTACACAGGCCTCGGGCTCTCCGTCAGCACTGATTACATCAACGACTTCACATACGAGAACGGAGACTACTACTCTTCGTTCTTCGCTGTTCTCGGAACGGACATGGATGCAGGCTTCAGGATAGGACTCGCGGGAAGCAGCACGACAATCCGCATCGGGGTGCACTTCATGACGAATCTCATCGGCTACTCCAGTCTCAAGGTCTACGACAAGGACAGAATTGTCATTTCCACCGAAAATTCGATATACGGTTACATAGCAGGAAAGAAGGGAGTTGCATCAGCGACAACCGGACGCGGGTACATAAGGCTTGCAAAGACAATAAACGAGAAAATAAAAGTGAAGTACAACTACTCCAACACCACATCCCGCATAGGTGGAGGTTCTGTCGAGGCCATCGTTCTCTGACAGAGAATCTGCCCCGCTCACATTTCGTGATAACGGGGCAGCATTGAACTGAACTATCTCTTGTCCCTGTCTATTCTCCTGAGTACAAGCATTGCAAGAACACCGAAGATGATTATGAACAGCACGAGTGCGAACCAGCAGAACGTGACATTGTCAGCTGTCGATTCGTATTCCGCATTCGGACTCATCGCTCCCAGCTTCTGCTGGAATTTCTCGATGCCGTCAGGCTGGCTTTCGATCCATGCCACGACATCCTTTATGGGATACCCCCCGTCGAGTTCACAGCCCTCGAACTTCTTCATCATGTTCCATACGGAAACCATCTTGAGGGAGTTGTACCTTCCGATTGCACAGATTGCCATCATGCCCCACTTCGCTATCGTAAGGAGAGAAAGTGTGTTGCTGACAGGTCCGTCGAGTGTGAATACGGCGCCGGAGAAGAGTAGCTCGAAGATGAGGACGAACGGCATTATCGTCATTGCGGCCGTCGTACTCTTGGCGATGCAGCTTATGAGAAGAGACATGATGTCGGAAGCGTATGTGATGAGGAAGAACGTGATTGTGAGGTCCGTATAGAACGAGAACGTGACGATTCCTCCCTTCGGGTAATGTATTCCCGAGATACGGCATACGGCAACAGAGATGACTGCCTCTCCCAGGCACAGGGCTGCCTGATAGATCATATGGGAGAGAATGTATGCGCTGATTCTCATTCCCGCACGGTGTTCTCTCTTTACGATCGCCCTCTCACGGCAGACAACCTGGATCGAGTTGAAGAAGCCGTTCCATATGCAGATACAGGAGAGTGCGAGGGATCCCTTCATCGTGCCTTCCATAGTCTGCATCATCGTCCCCTTTATGACGAAGGAAACAAGGCCTGCAATCAGTGCAGCCATCGGCAGCATCTTCCAGTCATCCTGGTAGATGAACATCCTGAAGAACTTTCCGAGATAAATCGGAATCTGTGAAAAGGTTTTCCTGTAGTGTTCCTTATGCTCTTTCATTTCTGGCCTCCGCAAATTTCCCGATGAGCTCATCCCCGAGTCCCTCTCCGCCTTCATCACGGCGGTTGATGGCCTTCACGACGCCCTCCATCGTATCGCGTCCGAAGAACGAGCGGCAGTCGGGAACCGTACCCTCGAATACGAGGCGTCCCGTTCCCGTCTTGTCCTTTGCGAGTATTATGACCCTGTCGAAGAGATCGATGACCCTGTCGGGAGAATGGGTGATGACTATGACGATCTTTCCCTTGCGTGCAATTGCATGGAGTCTTTCCATGAGGTCGCGTGCAAGAACGCCGTCAAGACCTGAATCAGGTTCGTCGAGAATGAAGAGCGACGGGTCGGAGACGAACTCCGTTGCGATGCTCGTTCTCTTCTTCTGACCGCCGGACTGCTTGCCGACGAGATTGTTCTGTACTGTATGGAGACCGAAGATTTCGAGGGTGTTCTCAATCTTCTCCTCCCTCTCCTCCCTGCTCACTTCCTTAGGGAGCTTCAGGAGAGCCGCATCCTCGACAGTCTTTCTGACAGTGTCGTTGTAGCGGATGAGGTCCATCTGCGGCACGAACCCTATATCATACTTCATGGATTCGAATTCCCTGTAGACGTCCCTGCCGTTGAGGGTGACGGTCGCATCGGCCTTCTCGTATCCCGTGACGGCATTGACGAACGTCGTCTTTCCGGCGCCTGATCCGCCGAGAAGGAGTACCATGTTACCCGGTTCTATCGTAAGCTTTATGTCCCTGAGAAGTTCCTTCCTGTTGAGGAACTCCCTGACTGTCCTCGACCTTATATCTATATCGAGACTGCCGGATGCCTTCTTGAGGCTGATTGCCGATATCGCCCCGATTTCATCCTCCCCGCTCTCCTCTTCCTTGACGGGAAGTATCTTCCTGCTGAAGCCCCAGTAGAGAGATGTTATGATATCGAGGAAAATCCATGCCCAGACCCATCTCTTTCTCTTTCCGAAGACCTCACAGAGTCCTATATAGATACGTATGTTGTAGATGGCCACGATAATCATGACGGCCATTCTTATGAAGACGACGACGAACGAGAACGGATCGTCTCCATATGCCGACACACTGTCGATTGTCTCTAATGAAATACCCGATCCGCTTCCGGCGAGTCTTATGATGGTATATACAACCTGGAGAAGATAGTCCGCGAAAGTGGCTATCATCACCCTCTTTCCCATCTCCTCACGCCTTGCACATACGCTGAGCTTGTAGAGTCTGAAGACAGGAACGAAAGCCCACCACTTCTTCTCGATTCCGCATTTTCCGAAGATATGCCAGTAACCGACAGAAACCAACACATAGCTTATTATTGAATAAAAGCCACTGATACCTATTATATCCACGCTGCTCTCCTTAATAGCGTATTCTAAATACTTATCCGCATGATTGTGAAGTTATGAAAATTGACATTACCTTCCTTTTTCCCGAAAAAGCGGTCTTGCCTCATACTCTCCGGGAGCTATAATTGAAAGCGTGAACGCATTCGAGCTATTTCTCTATCTTCTGACGATGTCCGGCACTCCCGGGCCCAATACCATACTCAGTCTCCAGAACGCCTCCGAAAAGGGAATAAGGAAAGGCATCAGTCTCAACTACGGGATGGCAGCGGGCATTCTCTTCATAACAACAGTCGCCTACACACTCATCAGGGTGCTCTCTTCCGTCATTCCCTCACTCTCCGTGATTCTCCAGATTCTGAGCATCGTCTACATACTCTATCTCTCATGGAAGATGTACAGGAAAAGCGGAATAGAGAACAGTGACGGAGGCACGGACGGCTCCTTCCGACGGGGCTTCATGCTGCAGCTCGTCAACGTGAAGGTCCTCATGCTCGCTGTCTCCACCATATCGACATACGTGCTGCCGTACGGCTACAGTACACTGAAAGGGCTCCTCATCTCCTTCTCGATTCCTCTCATGTGCTTCCTCACGGGACTAATGTGGGCTGTGGCCGGCGAAGCGCTGAAGAACGTCTACAACGCCCACAGAAGAGGCGCCAACATCATATTCTCCCTCTCTCTTCTCCTTCTTGCACTGAAGAGCACCATCTCCCTCATCCAGACGCTTCCAGCTGCATAAGCACACCATTTCTGCAACAGAACGCAACAGAAACAGACTTTTGATTGCAAGAAAAGCAACTTTCTGTTGCGCGTTTCTGATTTCGGTGCAAAGAATGTAACAAAAAGGAAAAAACAAAAAGGAGGACGTGATGGTAGTTAATATCCAGGCTCTCATCATCGTAGTCGCTTATCTTGTCGGCATGCTCGTAATCGGGTTCGTCGTCGGTAAGCTCAAAATCAAGGACGCAGACGACTATATGCTCGCTGGAAGAAGAATGGGACTCTTCATGGTTGCATTCTCCCTCTCTGCAAACAATATCGGAGGCGGGTGTACGACAGGTCTCGCAGGCAAGGCCTTCGGAAGCTGGGGTCTCAGCGCAATCTGGTATGTTCTCGCATGCTCGGTCGCAATGATTCCGCTTGCATATTTCGCACCGAAAATCAGAAAGACAATGGCTGTCACGATTCCGGAAGTCGTCGGAAGAAGATTCGGAAAGTTCAGTTCGAGCTTCTCCGCAATCCTCAACATCATCGCCCTCTTCTGTCTCACCTCGAGCCAGGTAGCTGCATCGGGTTCCGTAGTCTCGGTTCTCACGGGCATCGACACAAGACTCTGTATGATCATCGCAGGTATCGTCATCATCGCCTACACGACATTCGGCGGTATGATAGCAGACCAGGTATCCGACCTCGTCCAGTTCATCATCATCCTCGCTGGTCTTGCAATCGCAACTCCTATCGTCATCAAGGGATGCGGCGGCTGGGATGCGATTGCCGCAAAGCTCCCCGGCGAAAAGCTTGACTTCACGTCAATCGGCTGGGTGACAATCATCGGCTACATCTTCAACTACTTCTGCACATTCCTCTCCGGCCCCGAGATGGTAAGCCGCTTCGAAAGTGCGAAGGATGAGAAGACGGCAGTAAGAGCCAGCTTCCTCAGCGCAGTGCTGATGGCAGCAATGGCAATATTCCCGACACTCCTCGGTCTTGCTGCATACGCTCTCCAGGATTCACTTCCGGGAGTCACGGGAAGCAACGCGATGATGGCAGTCACGGAAGCCTATGCCCCCGGCATCATCACAGGTATAATCAGTGCCGCAATCATATCCGCAACGATGAGCTCCGCTGACTCCAACCTCCTCTGTATGTCCACGATGATTATCAACGACCTCTACAAGCCGTTCAGCAAGAAGACTCTCGAAGGCATGCAGGAAGTCAAGGTTGTCAGAATGTGCAACGTCATCTGCTGTGCAGTTGCAATGCTCATCTCCCTTCTCGGAATCAACATCGTAACGATGAACACATTCGCATTCGCAATCCGCTGTGCAGGCCCGTTCGCCGCATACGGACTCGGAATGGTGGTACCGAAGGCAACAAAGCACTCGGGACAGATTTCAATCATCACGGGAACAATCGGCGTCATCTTCTGGCAGATTCTCTCCGGCGGTAACTTCTACCTCGGAATCCTCCCGGTCGTATTCGGCTGTGTGGTCGGAACGGCAACGTTCTTCATCGTCAACGCAATCGAATGGAAGAAGGGAGTAGAGGCAGCTCCAAGCGCTTATCTCGAATAAGCGAGATTGAATATTCTCTTCCGGCCGTTCTTTCAGTTGAGGGAACGGCCTCTTTTCTGTCACAATCCGCAGAAAATGCAACACAAATACCTTAAATCGCAACAAACATAAGTCAGATTTTGATTTTACCTGCAGAAATCGCAACAAAACTGTTGCATTTTTCTCCCGTTTTCTGCTAAACGTAATGCAACGCAGTTTCAAAAAAAGAGCGGAATAACGAATTCCTGCCCTTTTTCCTGCCCCGGTTCCGTTCTTTACCGTCAACAGAAAGAACAAAGGAGAAGAAAGAACAATGATGTCCGTCAACATTGAAGCTCTCATCATCGTGGTCGCTTACCTTCTGGGCATGCTCCTCATAGGATTTGTCATCGGTAAGCTCAAAATCAAGGACGCAGACGACTATATGCTCGCTGGAAGGAGAATGGGTCTCTTCATGATTGCATTCTCGCTCAGCGCGAACAACATCGGAGGCGGAAGCACAACGGGTCTTGCAGGAAAGGCATACACCACCTGGGGCATGAGCGCGGTATGGTACGTACTCGCTGCATCGATAGCAATGATTCCGCTTGCATACTTCGCACCGAAAATCAGGAAGACGATGGCCGTCACGATTCCTGAGGTCATCGGAAGAAGATTCGGGAAATTCAGTGCAGGATTCTCCGCAGTCCTCAACATCCTCGCCCTCTTCTGTCTCACCTCCAGCCAGGTTGCTGCATCGGGCTCGGTAGTCTCCGTTCTCACGGGCATCGACACGAGACTGTGCATGATCATCGCAGGCATCGTCATCATCCTCTACACCACATTCGGCGGTATGATAGCGGACCAGGTATCCGACCTCGTGCAGTTCATTATCATCCTCGTCGGCCTTGCAGTCGCGACACCGTTCGTCATAAATGGCTGCGGCGGCTGGGATGCAATCGCATCAAAGCTTCCCGGAGAGCAGCTCAGCTTCACGAAAATCGGCTGGGTCACGATCATCGGTTATATCTTCAACTACTTCTGCACATTCCTCTCCGGTCCCGAGATGATAAGCCGCTTCGAGAGTGCGAAGGATGAGAAGACGGCAGTAAGAGCCAGCTTCCTCAGCGCAGTGCTGATGGCAGCAATGGCAATATTCCCGACGCTCATGGGTCTTGCAGCACTCTCCGTAAAGGACGCCCTCGGCAATCCCGCATCGGGCTCTGCAATGATGGCGGTCACGGAGGCTTATGCCCCGACGTTCATCACGGGCCTTGTCTCCGCAGCAATCATATCAGCAACGATGAGCTCCGCGGACTCCAACCTCCTCTGCATGTCGACGATGATCATCAACGACCTCTACAAGCCCTACGCAAAGAAGGAACTCAGCGGAATGAATGAAGTAAAGGTCGTGAGATGGTGTAACGTCATCTGCTGTGCGGTTGCAATGCTCATCTCCCTTCTCGGAATCAACATCGTAACGATGAACACATTCGCATTCGCAATCCGCTGTGCAGGCCCGTTCGCCGCATACGGACTCGGAATGGTGGTACCGAAGGCAACAAAGCACTCGGGACAGATTTCAATCATCACCGGAACAGTCGGCGTCGTATTCTGGCAGATTCTCTCCGGCGGCAACTTCTATCTCGGAGTCCTTCCCGTAGTATTCGGCTGTGCAGTCGGAACAGTTACGTTCTTCATCGTCAACGCAGTCGAATGGAAGAAGGGAATCGGGAGTGCACCGAGTGCATTCATCGAAGACTGACAGGGTCAGAATATCTTTTCACGGTCGCCGTCAGGGCGGCCGTTTTCAATTCACCCGGGAGAGAGGGAAAAGCAAGATCTTCCCCAATTCAGGGGAACAGAATATCCGGTCTGTTCTCCCTAGGAGGACGGTAAAGAGACATAAACGCAGCATGAAGCACCGGAAAATCTCTTTTTTTGCCCGTACCCACTTGAAAATGTCCTTCAATCAAGGTATTTTTGACGAGTAACGGATAATGCGGCCATAGCTCATCTGGATAGAGCAAGTGCCTTCTAAGCACTAGGTGGTTAG
>CAZGNN010000050.1:0-9237 GCA_964527335.1 uncultured Spirochaetaceae bacterium
GCAGGAAAAGTCCAGAAAGTTGTATAACAGGATTAGATTTTTCTAAGAATGAAAAAGACGGGGACTCCTCTCTTGAAGGAGCCCTCATTTTTTTAAAAATTCACGGGGAGAATTATTATGAGTATAAGGGTACATGCACTTGAAGGTTCGATGGTTTCCACATCGAAGGGAATCGAGAAGCTCATGAGAGTCGCCGCTCTCGGCGGCGATGACACGTCTGTCTTCGTTCTTCCGCCTCCGCTCAACCCGGAGCTCACCTTCACGCGCCTTTTGGAGAAAGCCGAGAAGAGAGAGGATGACCTCTGGCATCTTCTCGACATGAAGAAGAACGGGTGGCTGGAACTCTCGTCGTCATCCCTTTCCTCTGTTCATGCCGCAGTCGTGAACGAGGAGATAGAGTCCTCATTCTCCCGTGTCAGGGACATACTGAAGGCCGTATGGATTCTCGAAAGCAGGGAAGGCGGCTCTGAGGAATACCTCGAGAACCTCACATCATCATTCCTGGCACTCATTCTCCTCGAACGCTTCAGGGAGGAGGGAATAACTTCAGTGGTGGTCAGCGAGAAGGAAATACTCTCGAACCCGAAGGTGATAAGCGGAAAGAAGACCGTCATTGTCGCTGGAGAGCTAAGCTACTGCGATGACGACAGGGATGCTTCCGGAAGGGAGAGAGAAGAGGAGGGCTGGGGTGAATACAGTGCCGCCCTCATAGCATCGTCCCTCTCGTGTCCCCTTACATACTGGAACCAGAAGTCTCTTCTCTATTCGGCAAGCCGGAAGGATGTTCCCAATGCCCATATCATAAGGAATCTGTCGTATGCCGAGGCGACGGAGCTCAGCTTCTTCGGTGCTCCCGTCGTCCATCCACATTCGTTCATTCCGGCAATGGAAGCAGGACTCACCCTCTCTCTCAGATGGTGGGGAGACATCGAGGAAGAGGGAACGACGGTGACAAGAGACGCCGTGGCCGGAGAGAAGGGCGTGAAGGCATTCAGCGTCGTCAAGAACATCTCCCTCATCAACGTCGAGGGATCGGGTATGTCGGGTGTTCCGGGAGTATCGTCAAGACTCTTTACGGCACTCAGGAACGAAGGCATCAGTGTCATATTCATCTCCCAGGCATCAAGCGAGTATTCGATATGTTTCGCAATTCCCCAGGCACAGAGCAGGAAGGCGAGGGAGACAATCGTCAGCGAATTCCAGAAGGAGATAAAGGCTCATCAGATTTCATCTGTCGACTGCGAGGACAATCTTTCGATTCTCGCCGTTGTCGGCGAGGGAATGCCGGGCTGTGTCGGTGTTGCCGGGAAGTTCTTCTCGTCACTTGCCAGGGCCGGCGTCAACATACGTGCCATCGCACAGGGCTCGAGCGAAAGAAACATCAGCGCCGTAATCGCATCGGGTGATGCAGTCAAGGCAGAGCGTGCTCTCCACACGGTATTCTTCATGTCGGCACAGACGCTCTCCCTCGGACTCTTCGGACCGGGCAACATAGGCGGAACGCTCCTTGACCAGATAGGACGCGAGAGCGGGAGGCTGAGGAGGGAATTCGACCTCGACATCAGAGTCAGGGGAATCGCGACAAGTTCGCGCATGATGCTCTCCGAGGATGGTATCGACCTCTCCACGTGGAGAGAAAAGTTCCCACAGTACTCCATTCCCTATAACGAAGAGGTATTCCTCTCCCACATAAAGGCTTCCTACTATCCTCACTGGGTACTTGTCGATGCCACATCAAGCGAGGAGAGGGCAAAGCAGTACACGTCCTTCATCGAGCAGGGCTTCCATGTCATAACCCCGAACAAGAAGGCACCATCCGGGCCTTATGAGAACTATGAGGCAATCTTCTCCGCTTCGAGAAGAACGGGACGCAAGTTCCTCTACGAGACGACTGTCGGTGCGGGCCTTCCCATCATCGTCACGCTCAAGGACCTCAGGGAGACTGGCGACACGATAGAGAAGGTCGAGGGAATGGTCTCCGGAACGCTCTCGTGGCTCTTCTCGACCTACGACGGAACAGTTCCGTTCTCCACGCTTGTACTCAAGGCGAAGGAAATGGGCTTCACGGAGCCGGATCCGAGAGACGACCTCTCCGGCATGGACGTCGCGAGAAAGACAGTCATCCTTGCCAGGGAACTCGGGTACCGCACGGAAGTGAGTTCATTCCCCGTGGAATCTCTTGTTCCCGAGAGCCTCAGGAACATTTCCCGCGATGAGTTCCTTTCCCGCATAGGCGAGATGGATGAGAATATTCTCGCTCTCTTCACGGAGGCGAAGAAGGAAGGCATGGCACTGAGGTACGTCGGCACTGTCGACGGCGGAAAGTGTTCGGTCGGCCTCAGAAAATTCCCGCTTTCACACCCCTTCAGCCAGAGCAAGGGAACAGACAACGTCATTCAGTTCACGACTCAGCGCTATCATAATCAGCCGCTCGTCGTACAGGGACCGGGAGCCGGACCGGAAGTCACGGCAGCCGGCATATTTGCAGATATACTGCGTCTCAGCGCATATCTCGGATCGAAGATCTGAGGAAAGGAGAATGTCATGATCAGATACGTATCGACAAGAAACAGGACAGGTGAAGCAATATCAGCGTCAGAGGCTATCCTCAAGGGACTTGCTCCGGACGGAGGACTCTTCGTTCCGACAGAGCTTCCCCGCGTGAGCCCTGATTTCACACTGACAAAGGGACTGAGCTATGCAATGTATGAGGCTATAAAGCCTTTCTTCGAGGGTGATGAACTCGAGAATGACCTCCTGGATATATGCCGGGATGCATTCTCGTTCCCGCTTCCTTTCCACACTTCTAAGGATAAATACCTCTATATGGAGCTCATCTACGGTCCCACAAGCGCATTCAAGGACTTCGGGGCAAGGTTCCTTGCATGCTGCATGGAACGCCTTCTCGTGAAGAAGGGAGAGAGAAAGACAATCCTTGTCGCCACGAGCGGTGACACTGGCGGGGCCGTTGCTGCAGCATTCTTCGGCCGTCAGAACCTCTCGGCAAAGGTTCTCTTTCCGAAGGGAAGGGTTGCAGAGAGACAGAGAGCACAGCTCACGACCTGGGGCGGCAACATCGAGTCCTATGAAGTCGACGGCAACTTCGACGACTGCCAGAAGATGGTCAAGGATGCATTCATGGATCCCAAGTATTCTCCGTCCCTGAGTTCGTCCAACTCCATCAACATCGGCCGTCTTCTTCCCCAGATGGCATATTACGCATACGCATCGACACTCTTTGTGGAGAAGTACGGCGTGAAGCCTGTTTTCATAGTTCCCTCGGGCAACGTCGGCAACGTTACCGGTGCATACTGGGCAAAGGAGATCGGATACCCTATCGGGAAGATTGTACTTGCTTGCAATGCAAACAGGACGATTCCCGATTACCTCGAGAGCGGGGAGTACAGACCGCGTGACAGCATAAAGACACTTGCAAACGCAATGGATGTCGGTGCTCCGTCGAACATGGAGAGACTCTTCGACCTCTATCCGACATTCTCCCTCTTCAGGGAGAACGTCACGGCATACTCCGTAAGCGATGACGAGATAAGAACAACCATCAGGGAGGTATATGACGAGGAAGGATATGTCATCTGTCCCCACACCGCATGCGGCGAGAGAGTGAGAAGGGACCACTATGCTTCTTCTCCGTCAATCGTCGTATCTACAGCACATCCTGCAAAGTTCGATACGATAGTCGAGCCTCTTCTCGGAATAACCATTCCGATTCCGAAGAACCTCTATGAGATAACGAGAAAGGAGAGCAGGGCAAAGAACATCGGCTGTGACTATCACAGTCTCTTCTGAGCCTTCTCCGAGTAGACATCGGTTGTTCTGTAATAGATAAGAAAGAGTAATGATACGAGTCCCCACGAGATGGCGTACGAGTACATTACTCTTTCTATTGTGGCCGTACACCAGGGAATACTGAGCCAGATCATCCTGAGACCGCAGATTCCGAATACCGTGAAAAGTGTCGGAACGAGGGTCTTTCCGACGCCTCTGAGTGCTCCGGAGAATATCTCTATAGGAATATAGAGTATGAATACAGGAGCAATGGTCCTCAGAATCCTCATTCCTATCGTTATTACCTCTTCGTCGGATGTGAAGAGCCTGAATGCATACTGCCCGAGCGTCAGATAGAGCCCAGTCATGACGACTGCGGTCAGTCCCGACATAAGGAGGCTGTCCCTGACTCCTTTCTTCGCCCTGTCGAGCTTCCCCGCTCCGTAGTTCTGCCCCACGAATGTCGTTGCCGCGATTCCGAATGCGTTCACTATCATCCAGAAGATTGAATCGAGCTTGTTGTAGGAAGCCCATGCGGCAGCCGTGTCCGTTCCGAAACGGTTGACGTTGGTCTGGATTATCATATTGGAGATGTTGTACATGATGGACTGTATGCCGCCGGGAAGTCCCAGCTGGAGCATTTTCTTCAGTATTACCGGATCCACGTCGAACGAGCGCCTGATGTAGTATCTGCAGCAGTCCCTTCTGATCCAGAGGAAGAAAAGGGTGATTACGGCACTGATTATCTCGCTGATGACAGTTGCCTCGGCAGCACCCTTCACGCCGCGTTTGAATACCGATATGAAGAGTATATCGAGGAAGATGTTCGCAATGGCACCGATGATGAGGAACCACAGCGGATGCCTCGAGTCACCGAATGCACGGTATATACCCGATGCCATATTGTAGAGAATGAGCGGAAGAGCTCCCGCAAAGTAGACATGAAGGTAGTCCGTTGCAAGCGGCAGGACATCGTCCGGTGTCTCTATGAGAACGAGAAGGGGAACTGTCAGAAGATAGCCGCCGACTGTGATTATTATACCGAAGAAGATTGAGAGTCCTATTGCCGTATGGATGCTCTTCGAAACCCTTTCCTCGTTACCGGCACCGTAGAACTGTGACACGATTACCGCGGCTCCGGAGGCAACTCCTGTGAAGAAGCCGATGATGAGGTTCGTCATCGTGCTTGTTCCGCCGCTTACTGCGGCCAGAGCCTCCTTTCCCAGGAGCTGGCCGACAATGATTGCGTCCACCGTGTTGTACAGTGTCGTGAAGAGTGTCCCGAACATGATCGGGAAGAAGAACAATAGAATCTGCTGCCAGATGACGCCTTCAGTCAGGGCATTTTCCAACTTTTTCCGCTTCGACATACCTCTCAGATTCTATTCTCTTACCCGATATTAGTGAAGCCGGAGAGCGTCAGATTATCCTGGAGACATTCCTCTTTCTGAATGAGATTAGAGTGCATGAACCCTTACCGAAGAGCTCTTCCATCTTTTCGACATACCTCTTCAGAAGATGATCCGGAACATATGCCTGCACTGTTCCCGCAAAGCCGCCGCCGTGGATTCTGACAGCACCTTCTCCCTGGAGTATGTGCTGGCTCAGTGCGATTGCAAGAGAGAGTCCCTGTTCTGTCGGACATGATGAGGGATAGACATTCTGGAGGAAACAGAATGAGGATGTGCCGCTCTCGCTGACGTTGTAGAGGAAGGTGTCTATGTCATCTTCCCTGATTTCGTCGAGCATAAATTTCACTCTCTCGTTTTCCGTGAAGAAATGATAGGCTCTCAGAAGTGCCCTGTCGTTCCTGATCTTTTCCCGGATTTCCTTCATCGAGGAAAGAAAGGAGGTGAAATCTACTTCCCTGAGGTTCTCCTTACCGAAGCAGTGTGCAACTTCCCTCATCTCGGGAGGAACTGCGGCATACTCGCTGGTGAGGTCTGCGTGGCAGCCGTGCGTGTTCGTTATGACCATTGTCAGTCCGTACTGCGCCAAATCCAGCTGGAGCGGTGTGACTACGGGATTGAGTTTATCGGCAAAGTCTATTCCGACAATACCGCCCGTTGCGCAGCATATCTGATCGAGAAGCCCCGACGGCTTACCGAAGTAGACGTTTTCTGCGTACTGTCCGATTTTCGCGATTTCAACCGGATCAAGTCTGTCGGCGTTGAAAAGACTGTTGAAGATTTCTGCAATCAGAACCTCCACAGATGCCGATGAGCTCAGCCCAGAGCCTACGACGACAGATGAGGAGACGTTGGCTTCCCATCCTCCGACCTTTATTCCTTTTTCCACAAATGCCGCTGCAATACCCCTCAGGAGAGATGCCGTTGTGTTCTTCTCATCTTCGTGTACCGAAAGGTCATCAAGGGATACCGTACAGACGGGAAATCCTTCGGAGTGGAATACCACGGTATTGTCATCTCTCGGAGAAACGGCAGCAACGGTGTCGAGATTGATGGAGGCACCTATGACGAGACCGAGATTGTGGTCGGTGTGGTTACCTGCAATTTCGGTGCGTCCCGCTGCAGAGAAAATCATGGGATTGCTTTTCCCGAAGAGCTCTTCGTGCTTTTTCACGAGAGACGAGAATCTTCTGTCCATTTCGCCTTCGTCATAGACGGAGCCGTAAAGGGACGGGTAAATTGTGTGCAGTTCTTCGTACATGGCTAAATTCTATTTCCTTCGTCTCTGAAAGAAAAGAAGAAAATGCACATCTCCTCCAGAAATGTAGCCGTGGAAGCTCCCCGTTATACTGTATAATGTGTTTTTCCGTTTTACCTGTAAATAATTACGCATGATGTATATGTGTTAGAAAAGGCCCGAACCTTCTGAGCTTTCCTTCCTCTTTGAGGATTGAAAGGGCCATCCTCACTTCCTCCTCGCTCCAGTCTTTCAGCGAAAAGGAATGAGAGAAGAGAGAGATGTGTGTCAGTGCCTTTACCGTTCTCTTCTCTGTCATTATTCCCCAGTAGCTCATGAAGCCCAGGATTTCCTTCTCTCCTGCCGGAGAATAGGTGTCCTGTGTACAGTGACTGCACGCAAGGCATTCCCTGTTCTCGACTTCCTCGTTCATCCTCTCGAGAAGAAGACGCCGTATGCACTCGGAACCGGAGAATACCGGAGTGAGCGGAGACCTGTCATCCTTTCTGTAGAGAATGAATGAGTGTGCATCGAGTCCGTCCCTGCCGGCTCTTCCGGATTCCTGCAGGAATGACGATGCGTCGGGAGGAATGAAGGTGTGGATGATGGACCTTATGTTATCTTTGCTGACCCCCATTCCGAAGGCAATAGTCGCACAGAGCACACCGTCCGATGACGGCATGAACCATTCCTCCGTCTCCTTCTTTTTCTCCTTATCGAGGAGTGCGTGATAGAAACGGCTGTCAAAGCCTTTCCTCTTCAGCTTTTCAGCCCACCTTTCGGCTTGCTCGCGCGATGAGCAGAATACGACTGCGGGAAGCATTTCCTTATCGGAGAGGATGTTAAACATATCGTGTTCCATGCTGAGCGTTCTCACTGCATGGTAGTATATGTTCTCCCTGTCCGCAGAGCCGTGGACTATGTACGGCTTCTCGCCATTGAAGATCGTCGTAATGATTTTTCTTCCTATTTCCCTGTTGATTGTCGCGCTGAATGCGAAGATGTTCTTCGGCTCGAGATACCCGATTATCTTTCCGATTTCGAGAAGGGCTGGTCTGAAGCTCTCACCCCATTCGAGAATAGTATGAACTTCGTCTATGACGAGAGTCTCGATAAGGGGCTTTACGGTATCGAGCTCACCGCTTTTCATGAGATAAAGAAGCATCTCGACATTCGTGACGATGAGTCTGCTGTCGCCGCGTGTAATGATGCGGATTCTTTCCCTCCGCTCCTCGGCTGTAAGTCCTCCCCTGAGTACGACGGGATTGAATCCGGACTTTTGAAATCTCTTCTCCTGGTCGCTTATGAGTGCAACAAGGGGATAGATGCAGACCGTCACGCCCTTCATGAAGAGCATCGGGGCCGTGAAGCAGAGCGTCTTTCCGCTTCCCGTCGGAAGAGATGCGATGAGATTAGTGTGTCGTCCGGCTTCCTCATTGTCGAGGATGTGCCTGATTATGAGTGTCTGATATGGCCGGAGATAGCTGATTCCAAGCTTCTCCCTTACTTTTTCTTCGAATTTTTCCTGTTCCATATTATATATAGCACAGAAAGTGGGTAATTTTGTTTAATACGAAGTTCTAAGAGTCCTATATAGGAATATAATATTGTTGATTTGTTATTGAAAAGGGCTAAAGAAACAGGGTGCCCGGAAGGACACCCTTAATCCGTTCAGTTGGACTTCTTCGGAGGATATGCGATGATGGATGCAATCTCCGGCTTCTTCTTGAGGTTGTTGACGAGGCCTCTTTCACGGGCCTTGTTGACGTAGTTCGGATCCTCGAAGGAGTAGTGGAAGTTCGTATGGACATCGTATGTTCCCTTCATGAGGGCATAGGCATCTTCCGTGATTACGAGCTCTTCATCTGTCGGGATGACGAATACCTTGACAGGTGAGTCATCTGCGCTGATGCATGTCTCTGCGTTTCTGCAGTGAGAGAGGTCGTTCTTCTTCGGGTCAACCTTGATTCCGAGGAATTCGAGTCCCTCCGTTGCACCGAGTCTCACGTTCTCGCCCATCTCACCGACACCGGCCGTAAAGACAACGGCATCGACTCTTCCGAGGAGTGTTGCGTAAGCACCGATGTACTTCTTGAGTCTTCTGCATTCCATGTCGACGCAGAGCTGAGCCTTCTTGTCGCCTGCAGCTGCCATCTGGGAGACGTCTCTTCTGTCAGCCTTGCCGCAGAGACCTACGAGACCGGACTTCTTGTTGAGGATGGTATCCATCTGCTGGACTGTGTAGCCTGCATTGTTGCAGATGTAGGGAATGACAGCCGGGTCGATATCACCGCTTCTTGTTCCCATCACGAGACCCTCAAGCGGAGTGAGACCCATCGATGTGTCGATACATACACCGTTCTTGACTGCACATGCGGAAGCACCGTTGCCGACGTGGAGGATGATGACGTTCGTGTCCTTGTTCTCCTTACCCAGGAGGACGGCAGCACGCTTAGCGCAGTAGAGATGGCTTGTGCCGTGGAAGCCGTAGCGGCGTACGTTGTACTTCTCATACCATTCATAAGGAACAGCGTACATAAATGCCTCTGGAGGCATTGTCTGATGCCATGCGGTGTCGAGGACGATTGCCTGCGGGACATTCGGCATGAGCTTCCTGGCGCATTCGATTCCCATGATGTTTCCCGGCATGTGCAGCGGTCCGAGCGGAATGAGAGTCTTGAGCTTCTCGATGACCTCGTCCGTTACGAGTGTGGACTTCTTGAACATCTCGCCGCCGTGGAGAACTCTGTGTCCGACAGCACCGATTTCGCTGAGGGATTTGATACAGCCGTATGTGGGATCCTG
>CAZGNN010000051.1:0-3584 GCA_964527335.1 uncultured Spirochaetaceae bacterium
CTCTCCCTTGTCTCTTCAAAACTGTACTTCCTGCCGCATACGGTACATGTCGAAGTGCGGAGTGTGCCGTGAAGCTCATATACCTGGCGGCTTCCGCAGTATGTATGGAGAGAGTCGATGTTCTGTGTCCAGATTCCGTCACTGAGAAGATTCTTATCTTCCATCAGCTTCAGTGCCTCGTGAACGATGCTGGGCTTGTAGACGGCGTCGCTGTACCAGCCGTCCCTGGCCCAGGCATAGAACTCCTCCGGGTGCTTCATGAAGAAATCTATGTCGAGAAGCTCCTCGACCGAAACCTCCCCGAACTTCTTCGAGTAGACTCCGCCAGCGGAGCGGAAGTCGGGAATGCCGGAGAGCGTGCTGATTCCGGCACCGGTCAGAACTGCGGTACGTTTTGAAGATTTCAGAAGACTGAAGAAGGAATCATAATCACTCAATTTCAACACCCCGGAATGTATTTCCCTGTAATATGTCGGCCCTGAGTCTGACAACATCGCCGGGGATGTGCTTTCTCAAGGGCTCTATCGAATAATAATAGTTATGTTCGTCTCTGCAGAGATAGCGAGACTTGTCATCCCTGCTCTCTGTAGTGACTATTGCAGTGACTTCCAGCGGGAGTGCCTTCTCCCTTATGGTCTTCTGTCTCTCGAGCTGCTCTTGAATCAGCTTCTCGAGCCTCTCCGTCTTCGTCTTCTCGTCTATCTGACCTTCCATCACGGCGGCTCTCGTCCCTTCCCTGGGATTGAAGTAGTACATGAAGGCTTCGGAGGGGTGCATTATCTCCATCATGGAGAGAGTATCTCTGTATTCATCTTCGGTCTCGGTCGGGAAGCCGACGATGACATCTGTCGAAAGAGTAAGACCGGGAATACGGGAATACATCTCATTTACAAGACTGATGAACTTCTCTCTTGTCGTATGTCTGTTCATCAACTGAAGAATACGGGAGTTACCAGACTGCATCGGAAGATGGATGTGCTTGCTTACCCTGTCGTTGGTGGCAATGACGTCAATGAGATGGGATGAGAAATCCTTCGGGTGCGGACTCTCGAACCTTACCCAGAGTATGTTCTTCATGTATGGAGTAATGAGTTCCAGGAGACGGGGGAAATCTACATGCTCTCCGTTGTACTCCGACGAATACGAGTTGACGTTCTGACCCAGGAGCGTTACTTCCCTCACGTTCTTGCTCTCGAGGAACTTCACTTCCTCGATGATTGAAGCCGTGTCACGCGACATCTCCCGTCCCCTGACATACGGGACGATACAGTACGAACAGAAGTTGTTGCATCCGTTCATGATGGGGATGTATGAGGAGAACTCGCCTTCCCTGTAGTAAGACTTGAGAAAGCTGTACTTTCCCCCGCTCTTCTCCATGTCGCCGGAGAGGTAGTCGGCTATCCTGTCCTTCTCCTCGTTCGTCGCGACATAGTCTACAAACGGCGCTTCCTTCTTCATCTCATCCTTCATACGCGATGCCATGCACCCCGTGACGACGAGAGTGAGAGGTCTCTTCTTCTTTATTGCGTGGTAGAACCCCAGTCTTCCCCATATTCTGTTCTCGGCCGTCTTTCTGACTGAGCATGTGTTGATGATTACGGCATCGGCCTCTTCGGGATTAACGGTGGGCTCGAGTCCCCTTCCCTTCAGAAGTGTCTCGATTGCATTGCTCTCCGCCGTGTTCATCTGGCAGCCGTATGTCTCTATAAGATATTTCTTCATTTATTCTTCCTGTTTTCTGCAGCGGTGAGTGTATTCATCATGAGAGCCGTCACTGTCAATAGTCCTACTCCTCCGGGAACCGGGGTGATCATGACATCCCTCTCTGTGAATGATTCATAGTCACAGTCACCCGTGAGTCTGTATCCCTTCTTCTTCGTACTGTCCTCAACCCTGTTGATTCCGACGTCGATTACCGCAGCGCCGTCCTTTATGTACGACGAGTCTATGAGTCCCGGCTTTCCGACTGCTACGATTACGATGTCACTCTCTTTCGTTATTTCCCTGAGGTTCTCCGTATGTGAATTACAGAGCGTGACAGTCGCGTCATACCCTTTCTGGGAAAGGATTATGGCCATCGGCTTTCCGACGATGTTGGATCTCCCGATGACACAGACTCTCTTTCCCTTTGTCTCTATCTTCCAGTTCTCGAGAATCTTGAGTATTCCGAGAGGAGTACAGGGAATGAACGAAGGATTACCGAGCGCAAGTCTCCCCATCGAATACGGGGAAAAGCCGTCGACATCCTTTCCGGGAGCAATGGTATTGATGACCTTCTCGGCACTTATATGCTTCGGAAGCGGAAGCTGCACGAGGATACCGTCGACGCTGTCGTCTCTGTTGAGCTTCTCGACAAGAGCGATGACTTCACTCTCCAATGAATCTTCACTTAAGGAATATTGAAAATGCACAAACCCCAGTTCTTCGCACCTCTTTCCCTTGCTTCTGACATAGGAGGAGGAAGCGGGGTCATCGCCGACAAGGATGACGGCAAGCGACGGGGCTCTATTTCCTTTATTTACAAAAGATAATGTTTCTTCCCTGACTGAGGCGAGAAGCCTCTCCGACAATTCTTTGCACCTGAGTTCAATCACACTATGATGTTACTTCATACTTCTACCGAACTACAATAGTCAATTTGAAAGATAAGCCTTTTTACTGTATACTGTCCCCATGAAAAAGAAATCAGCAATCATCATTCTGCTTGCCGTCCTCCTTATCTTCGGACTCGCGGCAGAGGATTATTATGAAACAGGCTCCCAGGTCTTCTCGATCACTGTCGGAGCTGACCTTCCGTTCACAAATTCATACAAGACAGAAGCAGGTAACTGGGAGACAGGTCTCTGGTGGGGAGAAGACGGAACCCACTTCAATATCGGGGGATACGGCTCGATAGACTATGAGGTGTTCGTATCCGGCAAGTTCTCCGTCGGAGGCGAAATCGGATATCAGTTCAACAGGTGCCTCGATCAGAAGCTCTTCACACAGGTTCCCCTTCTCGTGAAGGCTACATATGTTCCCGTTCAGGGAAAGTTCGAGCTCCCGATTTCTGCAGGACTCGGCTTCAGCTATCTAAGCTACAACGACAAGAGCATGTTCACTCTGACAATGTCACTCACAGTCGGTGCAAGAGTATTCTTCACGGACAACTGGTCAATCGGTGTAAAGAGCGGTATCCAGTTCACACCCGAGCTCTACGTCAATACAAAGAAGAACGGCCTCCATACTTCAATTCCATGCCAGCTCTTCGCTTCTTACCGCAACTAGGAGGATAAGTGATGAAAAAGATAATATTAACACTATCGGCTGTACTTCTTGTCCTTCTTGCAGTCTCATGCAACATGGACTCAACAACAGGACTCTTCCAGGAAGCCGGTACTTCCGTCAAAAAGGAAAGCTACGTAATCAGAAAAGTAATCGCTGCGGATGAAGCTAACTCCATCTATCTTGTTGCTGCGGACGAAGGAATCTTCCTCTATAACGCAAAAAGTCTGACGAAGGTCGGAGAAACAGTCGGAAACGGAAGAACTTCAAGAAACGTCATCGGCGGTTACTTCACGGAAAGCGGAAGTACTTCAAAGTGG
>CAZGNN010000051.1:3684-9061 GCA_964527335.1 uncultured Spirochaetaceae bacterium
TTCAAGAAACGTCATCGGCGGTTACTTCACGGAAAGCGGAAGTACTTCAAAGTGGTCATGCATCTACTATGATGATACAGTCAATGGCGGAGACGGCAGCTACCATTGCATCAATCAGGACGGAACTGTCACTGCGTTCACGTTCAAAGATAGTGAGAATTATATTCCCGTCTCATCGACATATGATAATGGATACACTGTAATCGTATTCAGAAACAGTGAAAGTACAACAAATTATGTGTGCATAACAACATTGACATCAAGCTCACAGGATTTCTCTTCCATTAAAGATACCTGTTTGACTAATGTAAGCTATATCGGAGACGAATGTTTTATCGGAGTTGATAAAAACCGAACTTACATCACAGATACCCAAAAAAGTAAGGATGTATATTTCAAATATTCTACGACAGGTACATTTGAAACTCCTGAAGTTAACAGCAACAATTACATAGCTCACGAAGGAACAACATACCTTTCGCGCTCTGATGTGTTCTATAAGGCTGACGGATCATCGGTTGACTCCATTTCCAGCAACTATACTTATACAAGAATACCGGCGATAACAGATTCAAATTCAAACAGCTACTATTTCCTCTCCGGTCTTAACTATGTCTACAAGATAACGGCAGAAGGCAAGATGGAAGCAAAGAGCTGCTCTAGCCTCTCATCTGTTGAAGTTGTCTATATTTCAAAAGTTGATGCTGACGGCAGTTACATCAACGTCCTTACAGCCGAGAGCGGCGCAAAGTGCATCAACATCACGGACGGAAAGATTGATTCAAGCTGGAAGTGACAGCATTGCGGCAATAAATATCGGGCTGAGAAATCAGCCCGTATTTATTTGTCACTGTTCGTTCAGTCTTCGCAGATCTCGTGGAGAATCTTCTTGACTTCGTCGTCCGTGTAGACCTCTTCTATCTCGTCATGGGTAAGTCCGATGAACTCATGGCATGTGTAGTGAATCCAGAGATAGTCGTCCTTGCTCTTGAGAATGTGCTTGCGGCACCAGTAGTCTGGCTGCACGGGAAGTGCGGGCTTTCCGTCCTTCCACTGATAGAGTGATACCTTGTAGTCATATACCGCGACCTTGATATCTTCCCTCGGGATTCCGTTGGCCATGATTGTGTCACAGAGCGAATTGACTGTGAGCCCGGTGTCGAAGATATCGTCGACGATGAGGACCTTCTGGCCCTTCTTGAGGTTCTTCGGGTTCCATGTCCATCCGTCGATATCGACCTTATTGGTATGTTCGACGAGCTTGCCGTATGAACGTGCGACTACAGCGGCGTAGAATGTAGGCTCATGTCCTGTCTTCATTGCCTGAAGCTTGTAGTATTCGCTGATGACGTTGGCAAGGTATGCACCTCCCCTCAGGGAGTCGTAGATCACATCGGGGATGAAATGATCCTCCGTGTACATCTTGTGAGCAAGCTTGATGCCTGCGTCGCGAATCATATCACAAGTGATGAAATCCTTCTTCGGCTGCTCCATATCCACTCCTATGTATCCTTTAAAGTTCTGTTAAAATCTCGAGTCCGTTATCCGTTATAGCGACAGTGTGTTCCCAGTGACAGCCGTAGGAGCCGTCGTTTGTCTTCACCGTCCAGTCATCATCGTCAACGTAGAACTTGCTTGATCCCCCCATCATGAGCATGGGTTCTATTGCAAATACCATTCCCGGTTTGATTCTCGGGTTCGGCATATGAATGTCGACGAAGTTCGGAACTGACGGATCCTCGTGAAGCTCCAGCCCCACTCCGTGCCCCGTATAGTCCTTGAGTATTCCGTAATGGAACTTCCTCGCATATGTCGAAACTGCAAGTCCTATATCAAGGATTCTCGCACCCTTCTTGCTTGCGGCCTCTATTCCGAGATAGAGAGAGCGTCGTGTGTTGACGTTGAACTGATGAACGTCATCACTCACCTTCCCGATTTCGTAGCTGTGCGTGCTGTCCGAGATATAGCCGTCAAGACTTATGCAGACGTCGAGAGACAGAAGGTCTCCGTTCTTTAATATCTCACGCTTCGAGGGAATACCGTGGATGATTGTGTCGTTGACAGATGTGCAGCTTACTGCAGGAAAGCCGTAGTAACCCTTGCAGGGACCCTTTGAGTGATGCTTATGCATGAAGTCCTCGCACATCTTGTCGACATCCCATGTAGATATGCCTTCACAGATTCTCTCACCGACAGACTCGAACATCTCGGCAAGAAGCTTGCACGATGAACGGATCTTGTCTATCTGGTAATCATCTTTGTACTGAATCATTCTGTCCTCTGTTGTAGGCGTCCAGAAGTCCGTTGATGAACTTGAAAGATACGTCGTTGCTCAGTTCCTGGCTGAGTTTCACGGCTTCATCAATGACGATTGTGGGATGGGTCTCCCTGTCATGGAGAAGCTGGAAGAAGGAGATGCGGAGAATCGCCCTGTCAACTCCGTCTATCATCTCGATGGGTCTGTTGGAATAACGGGAAATGAGCTTGTCGCATTCGTCAAGCGATGCGATTGTTCCCTCGATTAAAAACTGCGCATAAACCTTCACGCCTGTCGACAGTTCATCGATTTCCTCGTCGTTGAGACCCTGGAAAAGAAACCAATCCCCCTCGGGAGGAAGATTGGAATTCATGTCTAAAGAATATAATGTGCCAACGGCAATCTCTCTTGCCCTGTGGCGGTCTGTCTTGATACTCATTATCCCTCTTTATAAAGAATGTTGATCTTTGCCTGGCTTCTGAGGTCGCTCAGGAGTTCATTGTAGGCATTAAGGTAAGCATACTGACTGTTCTGGTATGTGAGGCCCTGGTAGATGTAGTTGTATACCGTAATACCGTAGTCCTCGATTGTATCCGTAAGGGCGAGAACCTTCGGATCCTGATGGACTGTGCACTTGACGATGCAGTAGATGTACGGAGTCTCGAAGACGCCTTCGATATCTCCCGCTTCCATGACCATGACTGTGTCGACGAACTCGTCGCCCATGCTTGTGCGTGTAGTCTCCGTGTCGCTCATGAAGCCCCAGTCGCCGCCGTTGGACTTTGTGGATTCATCTTCGCTGTAGTTCTGTACAGCCTTCTCGAATGTGAGAGTTCCGGCCTTTATCTGAGAGTAGACATCGTCGAGGGTTGCCTTCTTTGTAGCATTCGCGCTCTCGTCATCTGTCTTCTCCATTGCGATTACGCTGAGTCTTACCATCTCGGGCATACTGAAGGAAGTTGAATTCTGTCTGTACCATGCCCTGATTTCCTTGTCCGTGGGCTCGGCAACATTGTTTGCAGTGTCTGCCTTTGCACCGTAGACGTAGCTCTGTGTGACATACTGTGTCTTGAGATACGACTTGTATTCGTCAACGGAACCTGCGTTCTCCGTGACGTATGTGTTCCACTCTTCATCTGTGAGAGTCTGTCCGAGCTGGCTCTCGATGCTTGTCTTCTGCTGAGCATAGAGCTGGTCGACTTCGCTGTCAGTGATTGAATAGCCGTCGCGTGCAGCACCCTGCTCGATGAGGATTTCGTCGATGAGGGAATTGAGGACTTCGAGCTTCGTGACTGTATAGCCCTGCGCTGTATAGGATTCGTACTCGCTGTCGAGCGTACTCATCGTGATGACCTTGTTCTTCGTGAGGTTCACGGTTGCTGCGGGACTTGAAATCGACGCAGCTGAAAGAGAGAGTGCGATAACGGCGATGAGTGCGATTACGGATGTCAGTTTTTTCATAACCTTAATAGTTCCTTTCCACGTTTATGTTGTTGGCATAGGCTGCAGCCTGACTCAGGTTGGAGCAGAATTCGCTGGTCTTGAGGATAACCCCCTCGCCCTCGACTGCCCTCATGAGAGAAGCCATTGCCTTTGTCCTGAAAAGAGTCTTGCCCCCGAGTATGACGGCAGCCCTTTTCCCCGATATTGTACCACAGTTATTCAGATACTTCACAAGAGACGGCGAAATCTTCTTCGAAAAGTAGGATACTGTCTCACCCACGAATACAAGATAATCATATATGGTGAGCTTTCTGTCTCCGTCAACCGCAGTATTCAGAAGGTCGACACAATAACCCCTCTTCTCGAGGGTGACAGTGACGATTTTCGCGATGTCCAGAAGTTTCTTGCCTTCTCCGTTCTTCGGAGAAACGACGACTGCTATCTTCATAAGGAAATACTCCTTAACAAAAACCGACCCCCCGGTCATGAGGAGTCGGATTAATTATAAGTCAATCAGTTGGATGCAGTGCTTGCTGCTGTATCAGCTGCTGTTGACTCTGTGGTTGTGTCGAAGACACTTTCCTGAATCTTTGTCTTTGTCATTGCAGCGATTTCATCGCTCGATGACTTGTTGACAAGAGCAACAACCAGTGAAAGCACCATGAAGACTATTGCCAGGATTGCAGTGATCTTTGTAAGGAACGATGTTGTTCCGCTTCCGAAAGCAGAATCCGACTTGCCGCCGAACACACTTCCGAGTCCTACGCTGTCCTGTCCCTGAATCGTAATCAGGAAGAGAAGCAGGAGGGCAACGATACAGAAAACCACAATCAGGACGATTCCTAAAACACCCATTTTCAATCTACCTCTAATTATTTGTTATAAGCCATGATCGGAAGGAACTTCTCGAGTGTGAGGGATGCGCCTCCGACGAGGGCTCCGTCGATATTCTCCTTGGCCATCAATGCCTTAACATTTTCAGCTTTTACTGAACCACCATACTGTATTATCAGGTTTTCTGCAACATCTTTTGAGAATAATTCAGCTACTGTAGCCCTGATAAATGCATGTGCCTTGTCTGCATCCTCGGGGGTTGCAGTCTTGCCTGTTCCGATAGCCCAGACAGGCTCATAGGCGATTGTGATTGCGCTCATCTGATAGGGTTCGACGCCCTTGAGTCCGACTTCGAGCTGTGCTCTGAGTACTTCCTCAAGCTTTCCGCCTTCCCTCTCCTCGAGTGTCTCGCCGACACACATGACAACATCCATGTTGTTCTGGAGAGCGAGAAGAACCTTGCTGTTGACGACTTCATTGGTCTCTCCGTAGTACTGTCTTCTCTCGCTGTGTCCGATGATGACGGTGTTGACACCGAGATCCTTGAGCATCAGGGGGCTCACCTCTCCTGTGTATGCACCGGATGTATGGTTGGCCATATTCTCTGCTGCAACGATGACAGGTGTTCCCTTCACAGCCTCGACGACGCCGGGAAGATCGACGAACGGAGCGGCAACCATGAAGCGGCAGTCACATCCGTTAGCTGTATAAGCTTCTGCGAGCTTTGCGGCATAGACTGACGCTTCAGAAGGAAGAAGATTCATCTTCCAGTTGCCTGCTATATAGACTTTTCTAGTTTTTTTTTCCAGTGCTGCGATTCCGGGGAGTGTCTTTCCTTCGAGG
>CAZGNN010000052.1:0-8945 GCA_964527335.1 uncultured Spirochaetaceae bacterium
CTCTTCAGATAACCTGTCAAGAGTTTTTTAAAAACCTGTGAAAAGTTTTTGAGGATTAACATGGTACTTGAACTCGATGAAAAAGACATTGCCTCCATAGCCGGATATCATCTTCCGTCATTCTCGGAGATACCCGACGTCGGCCTCTATCTCAATCAGGCTGCAACCTACATCAACAGATATCTCGAGCCCTTCCTGGGCTTCTCCATCACGGAATCGATGATCAGCAACTACGTGAAGAAGAAGCTTATCGGTAACCCGGTGAAGAAGCAGTACTCGAGGGAGATGATATGCTATCTTCTCTTCATTGCACTCTGCAAGAACGTCTCGTCCCTTGACGACATACAGCTCCTGATAAATCTCCAGAAGGATAACGGCCACACGGTGCAGAAATCATACGAATACTTCAAGAGAGAGTTCGAGGCTATTCTTCTCGATGTGTTCGGCATAAAGAGAAAGGATGCGGAGAGAGACGAGAGCAGGTCGACGGAAGAGGAACTGCTGCAGAAACTCATCGTTGCCATCGCTCACAAGATATACGTTGATACGGCTTTCAGAAGACTCCGGGAGAATTACTGTGCTCAGGATAAGTGACAACTATTTTGTCGGCGTGACACTGCCCGATGAGCTGAAGAATAGAATCGAAGGCGCCAGAATGTGGATGCGTGATACGTGGGGGAACCGCAGCGGCATGAGGACGGAGGCCCACATAACGCTTGTTCCTCCCTTCTACTCCGAGAAGCCTCTTTCCGAGATAAGGAGAATCCTTTCGGGGATAACAGTACCTGAAGTCCGTGTTCATGTTTCCGGATGGGGAGCATTCGGGGAAAGGACAATCTTCGCTAACGTCGAAAGAAGCCGTGAACTCGAGACGCTGCAGAAGGAAGTCGCTCTCCGGCTCAGAAGTGCAGGAATAACGCTGAGGAATGAAAAGAGGTTCGTTCCTCACATCACAGTTGCCAATCGGGATATAAGGCCCGAGAGTTTCGTGCCGAGCATGGAATATCTTGGGAGCATTGAGCTCGACTGCACTTTCTCTGTCGATTCCTTCATGATTTTCACTTTCGACAGGTTCTGGTCGAGTGAGGAAAAAGGAAGAGTCAGATTCTCTTCCTGATATCCTCCGCTGCAAGATAAGCGGATGCGAAGGCGAATGTGAGATTGTACCCTCCGCATTCCCCGTCAACGTCGAGAACCTCTCCCGTGAAATAGAGATTCTCGACCTTTTTCGATTCCATCGTCTTTGCTCTCACTTCGGCCGTATCGACACCGCCTGATGTGACCATGGCTCTCTCGGGAGAGGAATCGGCTTCGGCTTTTACCTTCCATCCCGTAAGTTTCTCTTCGATAATACGCATTTCATCCTTCGTGACGGAAGCCGTGTTCTTTTTTCCGAGTGCAGGAAAGAGGTATTCCAGAAGCGATGACGGAAGCTTTGTGATGCGGTGAAGTGAAGTGAGTACACCTGCTTTGCCGTTCTCCTTCTTTATGTCATCTGATTCGAAGGACGGGAGAAAACTTATCGTGAGCTCCGCCCGATGGGGAAGAAAGTGTGAGATGTTCTCGGCTGCGGGCCCCCCGAGTCCCCGCCGTGTGAATACCACCGGCCCTGTCCTTTTCTCCTTCCCGGCTTTCAGGGTGACACTGTCGAGAGAGACTCCTTCAACCTCAGCTGTGTCAGCATCCAGCTTTAACGGGGCAAGGGAAGGATGTGTGGAAACAATCGTATGACCGAATGAGGACGCAAAGGTGTATCCGTCGCCTGTGGAGCCGGTCTTCGGGTATGTCTTTCCTCCGGTAGATATGACGAGAATATCTGATGTGAAGGTTCCCTTATCGGTCTCTACCGTGAAGATATCTCCTTCCTTTCCTACAGATATGACAGCGGTGCCGGAGAGTATTCCCTCTCCGCTTCCGAGAAGTGCATTTCTTATATCCGCACTCCTCATCGAGGAGGGAAAGACCTTCCCGTCGTCACGGATGTATGTTCCGACTCCGAGAGAGGAGAAGAATGATCTGATTCTCTCAGGAGAAAAAGAGTATATGGCAGGAGCGACGAAGTTCTTCTTTCCCTGGTAATGTGTGATGAAAGACCTTATGTCTTCATTGTGTGTGATGTTGCATGCACCGTTGCCGGTAATCAGCAGCTTGAGGCCGCACTGACTGTTTTTCTCGATGAGAAGAGAAGAGGGTAGAAGATTCTTCAGCATGAGACCGGAGGCACCGCCTCCTATTATGATTACTTTCTGCTTTGGCACGGCCTTATATTCGCTTTTTCCCTACCTTCCGGTCAACCGAAAAGGCTCCCCCGGAGGAGAGCCCTGTAATGAAGGAGGAAAGCTTACTTTCTCTTTTCCATTTCCTTCAGAAGGTACGGAATGACAGCTTCGAAGTCGACGCCGTATGTGTTGTGGTTCTCGTGGCTGAGAGTCTCCTCGATTGCCTTCACGACGAAGTCGCCTGCAAGTGCATACGATTTTTCGATACTGAAACCCTTCATGAGTGCACCCGTGAATACGGATGCGAAGATATCGCCGGTACCGTGGAAGGATGTTGCTATCTTCTTGTGGAAGTACCATGAATACTTTCCGCTTACGCTGTCATATGAGCAGATACCGATCTTGCCCTTTACTCCCTTGAGATCCTTCTGGTCCTCGTCGAATGCCACGCCCTTGAGTATGACGGTCTTTGCTCCGAGAGAGGCGAGTCTCTTCATGAGAGCCTTGATGTCGTCTTCGCTGTAGCCGCCCGAGAGGTACTTTTCCCCGAGTAGGAATGATGCCTCGGAAAGGTTGGGGAGGATGATGTCAGCCTCTGCGCAGAGCGTAGCCATGTGGCGTGCGAACTTCTCGTCGAAGCCGGGGTAGAGCTTACCGCCGTCAGCCATGCACGGGTCGACGATCTTCACGGTCTTATCGGAAGAACCGAATCTTCTGATGAGGTCCTTCATCAGGTCAATCTGTTCAAGGGATCCCAGGTATCCTGTGTAGATACCGTCGAATTCGAATTTTTCCTTTTCCCAATGATTTAGAATGGGAACTATATCCTCGGTGAGGTCACGGAATGTGAAGCCGCCGTGGAATGCAGTATGGGTACTGAGTACAGCTGTCGGGATGATGGCAGTCTCTGTGCCCATTGCGGAGATAATCGGAAGAGCAACCGTGAGCGAACACTTTCCGATACACGAAACATCCTGGATAGTTACAACTCTTTTCATTTTCTTAAAACCTCAAACTTTTTCAAGATTTATAATTTATAGTGCAGTGATTGTAGAAAATATTTATTAAAAGATAAAGGTTTATTTTGATTTTTGAGGTGCTGTTCACTCCCTGTCCCGATAAGGACAGTCAGGATTATGATAATTACTCCCTTTCTGTATGGTATTTTACACTGGAAAGGGAGCATGACATTATTTCCGGTTACCTGATAATCCGGATACCGGGCTGCTGACGGCAGAAGATGCCGTTTCTTTCTGAATTTCCTGTTCTGTTGGTAAAGGAACGGCAAAGGAAAATTTCCTATATGAAAATATCTGTTGCAATCACAACAAAAATCTGCAGATAATATCTTGTTATGGGAGATATGAGGGTTAACAGACGCCCGATATACATCGGTTCTTATCGCGGGTGAATGACACGTGACCGGCATTGTGGCTGGACGCCGTGTGACGCCGCAGGAACTTTGGTGATGTGCTATCTCCTGAAAACACCAGAGAAGGTAATTGCAGAGCCGTTTTTGAGGAAGAACGGGAAAAAAGAGGAGGAACTGTGTATGAAAAAGAGGAGTCTGGCGACTTTTGTGCTGCTTATTGTCTCCATTATGTCACTCATTGCCGGAGGAATCAGCGAGGAAATCACGGTGATTGATACCACCCCCGCGGAGCATGAGAGTGTCACACTCATGAATGCACAGCGTGATTACTCGGCGCTGATTGAACTTGTGGGCGAGAAGTATCCCGAGATAAACGTCGAGATCAAACCCTACAGGGGACGCAACATGTCGGCATTCTGCAAACAGCAGATTGAAACCGGCATCATGCCCGATATCTACTCGACAACGCAGGCATGGGACAGCAGGTACCAGAAGGAGAATCTTCTTGATCTGAGTCCGTATGCAGTGACTGAACTCTACAATGACGCAAGACTTTCGGAATACATTGTGGACGGCGGTATCTATCTCCTTCCCTTCGATTTCAGCATCACGGGATTCCTCTGTAACGTTTCTCTTCTCGAGCGTAACGGCATCGCCGTACCTCAGAGCTTCCGGGAGATGCGCGACGTGACGATTCCGGCCCTTAAGGAAAAGGGCATCAAGATATCGGCATGCCTCTTGGACCTTCCGGGATCCGCCTTCCAGTATTTCTTCAACGTATGTGCCGGTGAATTCATGAATTCCGCAGAAGGCAGAAGATGGAGAGCATCATTCATCGACACCGACAGCGACACATGGGCTTCTGACAACGAGAACCTTCTTTCATGCGTGGAGTATTTCCAGGAGTGGATTGACTGCGGTCTCATGGTCAGTAATGAAGTGAGCAGGGAATATACTGCAACACTGGGTGACTTCACAGCAGGTAACACAGCATTTCTCCTCGGTACCGTCAAGCAGTTCACGCAGAATGCGGACGGAACCGGCGACAGGTACATACTTCTTCCATGGTTCTCGGAAGACGGAGAGAACAACACGTACATAACAAGCCCGACACGCTTCTACGGCCTCAGTAAAGAACTCGGGGAGAAGGGTAACGAGCAGAAGCTCGAGGACGCTCTTCACGTACTCGAAGTTCTCTCCACGAATGAGGGCTATCATGCCATGAACGGCGACAGTTCCACGAACATGTGCTCGATAAAGGGCTTTACAGTCTCCCCCGACTCCCCGTATGCCGAGGCATCGGAAAAGGTCAGCCGCGGCTATGCCATGAATATGGTATATACGGGCTGGGACGCATACCTCGTGACTTTCGGAGAGGCTGTATTGAGCTGGATCAAGGGCGAGATTACAGGAAAAGAGGCCCTCGCGGTACTGGACAGCACCAAGATGAAACTGAGAGAGGAGGGGGTGACAAGCTACGCGACTGTAACCGAGGTGCTCGATACAGTCGAGGCGGCACAGCTCTCGGGACAGATGTTCATGGCTGCGACAGGCGCGGATGCGGCACTCATCTCCTACAATGTCTACACGCCGGGTATCCACGCGCTGATGGAGAACAGCTACGGTGCAAACGGTGCCATCCTTCCCGGTGAACTGACAGAAGAGTATATAACGATCTTCCTTCCGACCGGCTGGTATGACACTCTCCTGACACTCGAGCGCACGGGAAGCGAAATAAAGAAAATGGCCCAGGATGGTGCAGACACCCGAAATACAGGTGTACACTATCCGTATGTATTCATGACTGCCGACGGAGAGCCTCTCGAGGACGATAAGACATACACTGTCGTCGTATGCGGCTACAACAAGAGCGAGAAGAGTACGCTCGGCCTCAATGATACTAAAATCGTCGGACTTGATGCCGCGAAGGAGTATCTCCTGAAGGTGGGAGTGGTATCGGGCGAAACACTTGACGACTCCCTTGTGCAGTCCACGGGATTTAAAAAGGAGTAAGCGCCGATGAAAGAACCGGAGCGGAAAACCGCATTGACACTAAGAGTCCTCCTTGCAGCGGGACTCTGCGTCCTTGTGGTGCTCTTCGCATTCCTTGGTATGTACTTTCTGAACGAGTACACGTCAGAGATGATGTACCGGGAATCCGTCTATCAGCTTGAGGAGATAAGCACGCAGCTTTTCGAGAAGCTGGAGGTCCAGACCGACATCCAGTGGGGATATCTCGAAAAGCTTTCGTCGTCTCTCGAGGCGGCGGGGAATGTGACGCAGAAAGAGCTTTCAGCCCTGCTCAGACACTCCGAAGACGACCTCGCTCCGGTCGACAGTACAATGTATTTCCGTGCCATAACCGAGGACGGTCGCTATTACACGAATGAAGGCCGTCAGGGAATGTGGACGGGGCTCGACAGACTTTCGGGAGTAAAGGAGCAGAGCTTTCTGATCTCCAACTGGCTCAATGATGAAGTCTACATGGCCTTCGCAGTCACAATGAGTGAAGACATAACCGTTGACGGAAACAGAATCGAATACCTTGTGCTTCTGAGATCCATGAGCGATATGCAGCCGTTCTTCCATTCGAGCGCATTCGAGGGCCATAATGTCGTATACATCTTCAACTATGACGGCGTTGTGCTCTCCCACGACGGAACGCTCGAGGGAATCGACTTCGCGGGAAAGAACATCTATCACAGCATGGAGGACCAGATTTATCCCCATATGGAGAGCTTCTCAGCCGTGAGGGAGCAGGGATATCCTTCGGGAACCGTATGTACCGATGTGATCATCAACGGCGAGAAATTCTATCTTGTCTATGACAGGCTTCCGGACTACGACTGGGCGGCACTGCTTCTCATGAGTGCGTCCGACGTCGCCGTCAGTGCTTCCGATATGGTTTCATCCCTTCTGGATCTTTTCGTCATAATCATCTGCGTGCTTATTATCCTGATGGTTGTCGTGTTCATCTTCCTGTCACGTATCCAGCACAGCCGCAAGGTAATCGTCGTGCAGGAGACGGCGAGGAAAAAACTGGAAGAGGAGCAGAAGAAGACCGAGGCCGCTCTCGGTGAAGCGAAGAAGGCAACAAAAGCGAAGAGCCAGTTCCTCGCCAACATGTCTCATGATATCCGCACCCCTATGAACGCAATCATGGGTGTGACGAGCCTGATGGAACACGAAGTCGATAATCCCGAAGGCCTCAGATACTACATCAAGAAACTCCAGCAGTCTGGCTCCTATATGCTGGGCCTCATCAACGACGTCCTCGATATGAGCAAGATCGAATCCGGCGATGTGCATCTCAATCCGTCTCCTGTCAAGCTTGCGGAGCAGGTGGGGCAGGTCGAGAGCATAATCCGTTCACAGTGCAAAGAGAAGGGACAGGAATTCACCGTCACGGTGAAGGAGGTCTCCCACGAATACCTTATCGGGGACAGCATAAGACTGCGCCAGATTTTCCTCAATCTTCTCACGAATGCGGTGAAGTACACCCCTTCGGGAGGTTCTGTCCGCTTTGAAATCGAGGAAAAGCCGTGTACTGTTCCGGACCATGCAACTCTCTTCATCTCCGTCATCGACAACGGTCACGGAATGAAGAAGGAATTCCTGGAGCACATATTCGAGCCGTTCACACGTGAAGTGAGCTCCACCACCAACAAGATTCAGGGTACGGGACTCGGAATGAGCATAACAAAGAGCCTCGTGGACCTCATGGGCGGAACCATCACTGTCGAGAGCGAAGTCGAAAAGGGAAGCCGTTTCGATGTTATCCTCACAATGCCGATTGATACGTCAGAGGAGGAAGCTGACGCTCCGGAAAGCGTGCTCCTCATCAGTGATGACGATACTCTCGTGAACAACGTTAAGGCGGCACTCAGAGAAACACCTACCTCCCTCAGTGTCGTGCCTTCTCTGGATGATGCTGTCTCCTTCCTCCCGGGTAAGAAGACGGACGCAGTCATAATCTCCGGTGACATCGACATGGTTACGCTGAAGGAAAGCGGCGAAAAACTGAGGACGGCAGCTCCTTCCGCCGTGATGCTCTTCTGCTGTGATTATGCACACCGTGAGAGCGTGAGCCTGGCACTTGACGAGAGCGGCATGGACGGTGTCATAGCACGGCCGTTCTTCTACGAGAACCTCGTCATTGCCTTCCACTCTGCCCGGACGGAGGAATCACGCCCCGAGCATGAGAGTCAGCATTCAATATTGAACGGAAGACGCTTCCTTGCAGCCGAGGACAACGCCCTCAATGCCGAGATTCTCGAGGCACTCCTGGGCCTGCATAATGCAACGTGCACGATATGCCCGGACGGAAAGGCAATCGTGGATGCATTCGCTTCCGTTAACCCTGGTGACTATGATGCCATCCTAATGGACGTGCAGATGCCGATGATGAACGGACTGGATGCCACACGTGCAATCCGCAGCGGCGATAATCCGCTCGGAAGGACAATTCCAATCATAGCCATGACAGCGAATGCTTTCAGCTCCGATGTTGAGGAGTGCTACAGTGCCGGAATGGATGCCCATGTGGCAAAACCAATCGACATGACGGTGCTTGAAAGGACGCTGCAGACACTCCTGAGCGAAAAATCAGGGGGGGGCAGTTTCGCCGCAGTGAGGAGACGCCTCTGAACAGAAGGGAGATATCTCAATGAGTGAGAGAAGAAAGGAGATTCAGAATGAGTGATCTGAGAGAGTTTTTCGCATCCGTCGGTTCTGATGCAGATGATGTTATCATGCGTCTCGGGGGTAATCCCGAGCTCGTCGTACGCTTCGTGACGAAGTTCCTGTCGGACGGCAGTTTTGCGAGTCTCAAGTCCGCGCTTGCCGCCGGTGACAGAGATACTGCATTCCGTGCAGCCCACACGCTCAAGGGCGTCTCGGGAACCCTCGGCTTTCAGCGTCTTTATGAAAAGGCTACGTCCGTAACCGAACTTCTCCGCGGCGGTGCCGTTGATGCGGCGAAAACGGCACTTCCGACACTTGAAACGGAGTACAGCCTTGTTATGGAGGCTTTGAAGACCCTGGAGCAGTGACTTACAAAGACGTACGTCATGAACTGCAGTCAGTAAACGTGCCCCGGCCTGAAATCCGGGGTGTTGTTTTTGCCTTGAAAGCTCCTTACACTGTGACAATGGATATAAAAGTTCTCACGATATTTCCCGAAGTATTCGAATCCTTTCTGAAGATGCCGCTTGTCGAAAGGGCAGTGAAAAAAGGCATTGCCAACATCAGTATAGTTGATATCAAGCCATATGCCGGAGGCTCGTTCAGACATATCGACGATTCTCCCTGCGGCGGTGGCAACGGCATGATTCTCCGTTTCGACACCACAATGA
>CAZGNN010000053.1:0-8913 GCA_964527335.1 uncultured Spirochaetaceae bacterium
CCACAGACATGCCTCCTTGTTTACATATTTAATATAAATTCCAAAATCTGTAAACCAAAAGAACATTCAGTCGGGATTTTCTGAAGAAGAATCATACAGTGAACTGTCCGTTCCCTTTCACCTGTTTTTCCAAGGCAAGATGCATTGCCCCGTTTTCGCTGTTGAAAGTTAGCAGATGCCAATGTTTAATTGAAGACAGATAGGTTAAAAGGAGGTGACACGATGAGTTGTCATGATATAGGACGCGGACTCAATATGGTCACAAAGAATGTAATGGAACTGTATGATGAGGGAAAGCTTGGGTTTGAAGATGTAAAGAAACTGCTTTTCACTATAGAAAAAGGAGTACATCAGTGTGACGGCAATGAGTACGAAGCCGTTGCCTGGCTTTACGGTCATTGGTGCGGGAAGTGCCTGAAAAGTACTGAAGATCTGTATGATCTCTATGAGATTCCTCTAGTGCCATGCACTTTTGATGAAGAAGAATACGGCTTGAACACTTCTGTAGTATGCATGGACTGCTTTGAGGAATTCTGCAAGGCAAATGATATCGTATGTGACGATAATCTGCTGAAAAAAATGCAAGGTGGATGTGCACCGCTACGACACATGGAACTGGAAGAGATGACCGATTAGAACGTCCGCTTCAGCCATGACAGGGCAGAGGAAATATCGCCGTCAGAGGTTTCGAAGGAGATTGTCCTGTCATAGCCGCTTCTCTTCAGAAGTCTCAGAGCATCATATATGTATGAGTCTGTCATGGTGTCGTCAAGGCTTCTTCCCTTTCCGGCTATGTGTATATGCCGGATTCTGTCGAGGGCGGGGACAAGGCTGTTCACATCTTCGCCGTTCGACTCCATGTGATAGATATCTGCCATGAGTAGAAGAGACGGGTGACCGATTTCCTCGGAAAGCGCATAGCCTTCGCTGACTGTATTGATGAGATTGCACTCGTCTCTCTTGAGAGGTTCAATCAACACCGTTATTCCGTATTCGACAGCCTTCGGAATGACTGCCCCGGCTATCGTTTCCCTGAGTCTCGCATAGGCCTCATCCTTACCCATTTCATCGGGATTGAACGAACGGGCCTTTCCGCTTCCGAAGACGGTCTCCGTTATGCCGAGAGTACGGCAGCGGGAGAATGCTGTATCGAGATAGGACCTGATTACATCAAGGTCCCTCTCCTTCGATACAAGAGGAATACGCCCGGGAAAAAGATTGCAGGCAACAGGAGAAGAAAAAGAGGGGAATACGGATGAGAACTCGTTCTCACCCATATCTGCAAATGTCATTATCGGAAGTTCGGCATAGTCAAAACCCGAAGTTCTGATTCTCTCCAGCATATCCTGTCTGATTTGCCAGAGAGGCTCTGTCGCAAAGCCTGTGCAGAATCCGTATTTCATTCCAGTTCTCCCCTTTTCCGTATTCAGAGTTCTATTGTCCTGTTCTCCCTGGCACTTCTGTAGACGGCCTCGATAAGAGCAACGCTCTTTCTCGCCTCTTCACCGGTTATGCTCGGTTTCGTACCGTTACGGAGAGCTTCGACAACGTTCTCGAAGACTCTTCTGTGTCCGTGCCAGCCTATTGCCTTCGGGTCGGAGGCACCGCCGCCTGTGGAAGTGAAGTTGATGAACTTCTCCCTGATCTTCTCATCTTCCTCAGTCTCGTTCTTGAAACGCCAGCACTTGAGGCTTTCCTCCTCGATTACGGCACTTCCCTCCGTTCCGCATATCTCGATTCTCTTCAGAAATCCCGGATAGCAGCAGGTCGTACCCTCGATGATTCCAATGGCCCCGCTCCTGAACTCGACAACGGCACCTGCGGTATCTTCTACCTCGATGTTCGTGTGGCCGAGTGTGGCCGTGCGGCTTGTGACGTTCTTCACATCTCCTCCGAGCCAGCAGAGAAGGTCTATTGCGTGAATACCCTGATTCATCAGAGCACCGCCGCCGTCAAGCTTCCAGGTTCCTCTCCAGGAAACACTGTCATAGTACTCCTGGGTGCGGTACCACTTTATCTGTGCATCGATGAGAGAGATACGGCCGAAGCGTCCTTCCTCCACAGCCTTCTTCACAAGAAGAGGAGCCTCGTGGAACCTGGACTGGAAGACACCAGAAAGGATGACGCCCTTCTCTTCAGCCTTCCTGATCAGAAGGTCAATGCGTTCCGTAGTTACCTCCATCGGCTTTTCGATGATGACGTTCTTTCCCTTTTCGATTGCAGCGAGAGCCGGCTCGAGATGAGCGCCCGAGGGGGTCGTTATCGTCACGATATCCAGTTCGCCGTCCGAGAGAAAATCATCAAGGGACGAATAGCTCCTGATCCCGAACTCGGTGGCAAACGAAGCCGCCCTGTCGGGAAGGATATCGTAGCAGGCGACAAGTTTTGCGCCTTCTATCTCGCTCACGGCCTTAGCATGAACGCGGGCGATTGTTCCTGTTCCTATGATTCCGAATCCGATTATCCTGTTCATATTCAATTCCTTTCTGCGGCTTTCTCGTGAGCCTCGACTGTAAGTCTCATGCTCTCGAAGACATGCTCCTGTGTCATGAAACTCTCCGTGCCGTCAAGACAGTCACGGATGAAGGCACCGAAGAACGGGAAGCCTTCCTTTCCTGTCGCAGATATGTAGTGTTCACCGGCGCTGTCGACGAGGAAGACATTGTCTCCCGTATTATCGACACCGACATTGATGTACTTTCTGATTTCAACTGTCGCCTTCGTTCCGACGATGAATACCCTGCCGTCGCCCCAGGCGGAAAGACCGTCGGGAGTGAACCAGTCGACACGGACATAGCCGACAGCACCATTGTCGCAGGATACCACAGCTTCTCCGTAGTCCCTGAAACCGGGCTTGTCGGGATTGTTGAAGTTGCATTCCCTGCTGAACTCGATCTTTGCCTTTTCTGCTCCCGTATAGGAGAGAAGCTGCTCGAACTGATGCGATCCGATATCGGAAAGAATCGTTCCGTTTCTCTCCGGATCGAAGAACCAGTCGGGACGCGTGGGCTTGTTGAGTCTGTGAGGTGCGAGAATCGTAACGGAGAGAACCCTTCCGAGAACGCCTTCGTCAATGAGACGCTGCACGTAGACGGCACCTTCGACATGAACGCGTTCCCCGAAGTAGACCATGTACCACTTTCCGGTCTCCCTTCTCACACGTCTAACCTCTTCCAGTTCCTCCGCCTTGAGAAGGCCGGGTTTGTCACAGAAGAAGTGGAGCCCCGCTTTCATCACCCTGATTCCGAGAGACGAACGCCTGTCGGGACGGATTGCAGAAGCGACGAGCTTTATATCCGGGGCAGAGAGTATTTCATCAACAGATGATGCAACAGTGGCTTCAGGAAATTTCCTTATGAAGGCTTCAACCTTCTTTTCATCTTCGTCGTAGACCTTTTTCAGTTCGGCACCGGCTTCAATGAGGCCGTTGGCCATGGCGTAGATGTGGCCATGGTCAAGGCCTATGACGGAAAAGCCGAACTGCCCCTTTTCCACGGTTTTCACAACCTTTCCTGTAGATACAGGAGCATAGTAGATTCCGTCTGCTTTCTGGATCATGCCTTTTTCCTCATGAGTTTCTTGAATACACCGAGCTGTGCAAGAATCATTGCCACGATGACAATGAGGAAGAATATACAGATCGGTCTCTGGAAGAGAGGAGCAATCGAACCGTTGGATAGTGTCAGAGCACGTCTCAGGTTCGAGTCACACATAGAGCCCAGGATTACACCGAGAAGGAACGGTGCCGACGGGAAATGCAGACACGACAGAATCGTGCCGAAGAGACCGAATATGAAGACGACCTTGACGTCGAACATATTGTAGTTGATGAGGTACGAGCCGATTGCACAGAGGATATAGATTGCCGGCATCAGGTACTTCTTCGGAACACCGAGAATTCTGACTGTTCCCTTGGAAAGGATGAGTGCAAGAGCCCACATGACAAGAGAAGCGAGAGCGATATACACACATACGTTGTACAGGAACGACGGGGACTCTGTCATGAGGAGCGGACCCGGCCTGTAGCCGTGCATGTAGAATGCTGCAAGAAGAACTGCCGCCGGAGCGGAGCCGGGTACTGCAAGAGAAAGAACCGGGATGATAGCACCGCCGATACAGGAGTTGTTTCCCGTCTCGGTAGAGATGACGCCTCTCGGGTTACCCTTGCCGAATGTCTCCTTCTCTTCTGCGGGAGAAAGGCTCTTCGTTGCCCAGTAACTGAGCCATCCGCCGGTATCTTCACCGACCCCCGGAATGATGCCGACGCCGACACCGATGACCGTCGATCTAAGTATCGTGATGATATTCTTTCCTACCAGTCTGAAACCTTCCTTTGCCTCGAATTTGCTTGCCTTTATGACGTTGTCATCGGAAGCGAGTTTGAAGGACTTGATGATTTCGGGGAAACCGAAAAGACCGATCATGACCGGGATGAGCTGGATGCCGCTCATGAGGTTCACGTTGCCGAACGAGAAGCGGGGAATGGTGTTGACGGAGTCAAGACCGATCATCGCGACCATAAGACCCAGAATTCCGGAAATCCATCCCTTGATCTGGTTCTCCGTGGATGTGATTGTTCCGCAGATGAGAATACCGAAGATAGAGAGGAGGAAGAATTCCCAGGATGTGAACTTGAGAGCAAGTTTTGTAAGAGCAGGAGTGAGAGTCATGACGAAGATGACGCTCAAAAACGTTCCGATGCAGCTGACAGTAGTTGCAAGGAAGATTGCAAGTCCGCCCTTGCCCTGCTTTGCCATCGGGTATCCGTCAAGAGCAGTTGCGGCAGAAGCGGGAGTTCCCGGTATGTTCAGCAGGATTGCCGACTGGCATCCTCCGGAGATTGCACCGACATAGATTGCAAGAAGCGAGATGATTGCCGTCTGCGTCGGGAAATTGTACGTTAATCCTGTCAGAAGTGCGATTGCCATCGTTGCGGAAAGTCCGGGAAGCATACCCATGACAAGTCCCGCGAGAGTGGCAAGACACATGACAAGGAGATTCATCGGCTGCATTGCCGTAGCAAAAGCTGATGCTATATATTCAAATGCCATATATAATTTACCTCATCATGGAAGTGCTGCATTAAAGCAGTACTTGAATACGATAACCGTCAGTGCAACGACTCCGACAGCCACGATAATTGATTTCCACCACTTACCGGCTCTGAGATAGAGGAATATTGCAATGAGGAAGATGACCGATGCTGCCCAGAACGGGAGAAACTCCAGCAGCAGGTATGTATAGATCATCATAATGACGATGCCGCCGATTGTGAAAAGATATTCCCTGTTGCGGACGGCGTCGGCAAACCACTTTCCGGTTTCCTTCCAGCGGTTTACGAATGTCTTTCCGAATTCCTTCTCGCCTTTCATTGTCGAGAAGAACAGAAGAACACTGAAGAATATGAGAAGCAGTCCCAGAAGGAACGGCAGGAAGCCCGGTGAAAGGCTGAATTTCTCGATTCTGTATGGAGGTCCTGCAACTCTTCTGTAGATGGCATAACCTTCAATCGAGAAGTAGATGCCGAGAGCTGTCAGGAAAAAGGAAAAAACGAAATCCTTGGTTTTCTTATCCATTTTCTTATCCTTTTTCTGTTTGAAGCTCTTCTGCCCTCAGAGAGAGCAGAAGAAGCAGAGTTTAAAACTAGAGTCTTTCGATACCGAAATCAGACGGGCTGATTGTAACAGCGCCTGCATCATACATGAGCCAGCATGCCTTGGATGCGAAGTTCTCCATGAACTCCTGTGAGTGCTGTCTGTCATAAACGTTGATAGAGAAGCTTCTGACATCACAGAAATCCTTGAAGGACTGTGTTTCAACTGCATATGCGAAAGCTTCGTCGATCTTTGTGAGGATGTCTTCACTCAGTCCCTTCGGGATGAGAAGTCCTGTTACCTCGCCCATCGGGAGATACTTTGCAACTTCAGGATAGAAGTTCTTGATTGACGGAATCGTGATTCCTTCAGCGATTGTGATGTCTTCGTCGGAGAGTGTGCAGAGAGCCTTTACCTGACCGCCGATGATGGCATCCTTGTATTCAGCAAGAAGCTGCGGGCAGAACTGTACTTCGCCGGAAAGTGTAGCTGTGAAAGCTGCAGAACCGCCGGCATATGTGATGTGCTTATAGTCAGCACCTGCAATGAGCTTGATGATTTCAGCACCGAAGTGTCCGCCGGATCCGATACCTGCCGTACCTGCTGTAATCTGACCGGGGTTCTGTCTGATGGCTTCGATGAGATCCTGGATGGTATTGAACGGGGAATCTGCAGGAACAACGATTACGTTCGGAGCATATGTTGCAACCCAGATGTCCCATTCACGGAATGTCTTGTCTGTGTAGCCGTTGATAGGCATTGTACAGAAAGAAAGCATGCCGTTTGCAAGCCATGTGTAACCATCGTTCTTTGCATTCTGGACATTGAGAGTTCCTGCGCTTCCGCCGGCACCCGGAGTGTTGATGACGTTGATTGTGACGCCGAGCTTCTCACCCATTGCGTTTGCAAGAGCTCTTGCTGTCAGGTCTGTTGTTCCACCTGCATTGTACGGAACAGTGAGGTTGATGTTTTTGCTGGGGTAAACTTCCTCAGCAGCACCCTGTGCGAATACACACATTGATGCGATGGCGATAACCATAATTGCGGTAAGAATCTTCTTCATAATTCTTTACCCTCCTTTTTTAATTTATGTCCACGACCGAACTGCCTTCGATGACAATACAGTCCTGAATATACCTTTTCTGCGGGAGCTCCTTTCCGAGAAGCTGGTCAAGCATTACCTGAGCAGCCGTTTCTCCCAGCTTCATGTCCCCCATGTCGACCCTGGTGAAATCATTGAGCCCCGTATAAGCCCACTCGGGGGCTCCGATGAGCATCACGGAGATGTCCTTCCCTATCCCGAGCCCCATTCTCCTGAGTTCATTGACTCCTCCCTGAGCCTGTATGTTGAATCCGTAGAAGATTGCCGTGATATCGGGATGCTTCTCCAGCATGAGGCGGGTCAGCCTTGCACCGTCCTCTGGAGAGAATTCTCCGTTCTCTATGCAAACGTTTGCCTTACCTGCTGAATAATCAAGAACGGCATTCTCCCTGGCAACAAGATCCCGGATGCCGGAGTTCCATCCTATGTAGCCGATTTTCCTGTGTCCCTTGCTGATAAGATACTCCGCGCCCTTGTAGCCGCAGCCGTAGTTGTTGGTCGTGACCCAGTAGTAATCATCCACTCCCTCGAGAGGCCTGTCGACGACGACCATCTTCATGCCGACCTTTCTGAGTATCTCGGTATTCTCAGCTCCCTTCGTCGTCGGAGTGACGATTATTCCGTCCACACGCTGCTCAAGCATCCTGTAGATGATGGCCTTCTCTCTTTCGGGGTCATCGAGAGTATTCGTGATGATCATGTCGTAACCGTGTTTCACGAAGAGTGCTTCGGATGCGATGACAATCCTGTTGAAGAACTGGTTCTCGAACTGGGGAATCATGATTCCGACAAGCCTGCGCTGTCCGCTCTTCTTGAGGGATGAAGCACCTTTGTCACGGATGTACTGAAGCTCTTCGGCAGCCTTCTCGACTTTCGCCCTGGTCTCCTCGCTTATGTATCTCTTTCCGTTTCCGTTGAGAACATAGGAGACAGTGCCGACAGTTGTGCCTGCCCTTTCTGCAACATCCTTCAGTGTCGTGTATTTTGCCATTCAATCCCTTCCATAGAAGATGCAAACGTTTGCTTATCTTGTTTGAATCCCTATACTTAACTAGATAAAACCATAGGAATTTCGAGCTGTCAACAATTATTTGAAAATTACGCAGACTGAGGTCCGTGTAAGATTAAGCTCCGGACGAGCGGCAGAAAACGCGAGGGAAACAGCTTCAAATAATATCCTGCATGGAGGTCAATACAACATATTATATTGTTATTTATTAATTTTGAGGTATCGAAAGAACACCGAAGAAGTTTAAAAGAAGAAAGATCCTTCACAGAAAAAAATGCACTTTTTCAGAACAGTGAACTGCCCGTTCCATTTCGCCTGTTACCTTTATGGATGTAAAAGGAGACAGACACTATGACAGTAATATATTCAAACTTCGGAGATGAGGATACAAGGGTACTCTCTGCAATGTGGGAGGGGATCGAGGGTGCAGTTGTCGTCACAAACGGCCCTAAAGAGAAAATCAGGGAAGCAATACGCAACGAGGAGGATACCCTCCTCCTCTGCGGGCACGGAGCGCCGACAGGGCTCTGGATGCCGACGGAGGAAGGGGGAATACTGGGCCTCCACGTCGGCTATGCATTCTCCTCTTATGATATCCCGCTCATCAGGGCGAAGAACGTAATCGGCATCTGGTGCTATGCATCGTCATTCGCCCAAAACTACGGAGTAAAGGGATTCTACTCCTCGATGTTCATATCGAGTGCGATGGAAGCCTCTCTCATGGGAGTGAAAGGAGTGTCTGGTGAGGAGATTACGGCATCGGAAGTTCTCTTCGCAAAGAGAATAAACAGTCTTCTCAGGGAAGGTGTTCCTCTCCCCGAGTGGAAGAAGAAACTCCAGAGCCTTCCTCTCACGAACGATGTGGAGAGGTTCAACTACGACGGTCTCTACTACGCCGGCTGAGGCCGTTCTTTTCCCTTACTCGGGTCTCTTTTCCCTTAAAATCAGGCTCAAAATAAGGGAAAACACCGGTGATTAAGGGAATAATCCCTTATTTTCAATCATATTTTGTGCCATAAATCAAAATTCTATCTTAGGCATGGCACCGAATCTGCCGCAGAGATATGCCTTTCTCACATCCTCACGTGTCCGGACCGAATAATCATCCAGGGAATACAGCTCGGAAATTCCGCTGCTGTTATCCTTATCGACAAATTGAACTACCTCGCGCCAGAGGAGCGAGGAATCTTGGTTCCTGCTTCACAGAC
>CAZGNN010000054.1:0-8654 GCA_964527335.1 uncultured Spirochaetaceae bacterium
CACTCTTCAAGATAAAGAGAGACGAGAGCAAGAAGGAGAGCAACATGGACTATGTTCTCGACCTCGACCGCTCCTTCTTCAACATCGACGACCTCGAGGGCAAGGACCTAATCTTTGCTGACCCGATGAACGCAACGGGAGGAAGCCTCGTCACAATCGTGAAGTATCTCAAGGAAAGAGGCGTGAAGCCGAGATCAATCAAGTTCATCAACGTAATATCTGCACTGAAGGGAGCACTCAGGATTACAAGGGCTATTCCGGAAGCTGAAGTCTACACTCTCTGGATGGACCCGATTCTCAACGAACAGGCTTACATCCTCCCAGGCCTCGGCGACGCCGGCGACAGACTCAACGGTATCGACAAAGGGCCCGAGCCGAGAAACATGATCCAGCTCATCGCAGACTACGGTTCATCAATCGTGAACCTCTACCGTGACCAGGTTATCGAAATTGAAAAGACTGTTCTCGGCTAGTATTCTCATACTTCTCCTGCTGTTCTCCTGTAAAAGCACGGAGGAAGCCGTAATCACAACGACTCCCGAGAACAGCGGAGAGTGGCTTACCCTCCTCGAAAGCGAGGAGAGTATCGAAAACAGATACAACCTTCTCTACTCCCTCTACTCTGAGGGAGCATATCAGAGGGTAATCGAGGAGGCCGGCAGGGCTCTCCTCCTCTACCCCGGTTACACCCGTATTCTCAAGATAAAGGCGGCAGCCGAAAGGGAGACGGGTGACACGTCCGCCTATGCGGCTACACTTGCACTCGTACTTGAAAGGGAACCCTACGACGAGAGCCTCAGGGACATGTACACGGATGCACTCCTCGAGAACGGGGAGAAAGAAAAAGCCCTCGATTTCTCGAGGGATACAATTCTTATTTTTCCGAAGAACGAGAAAGCTATCTCGGTACTCTCCGAGACAAGTGCCTTCTATTCATATCTCAAAGAAACTTCGCAGTCTCAAGTCTGACGAGTCTGTCGCACTCCTCGTTTCCTTCGATACCCGCGTGTCCCTTCACCCATGACCAGTTGACACTGAGTTTCGAGTTGAGCGCATCAAGCTCGACCCAGTATTCGACGTTCTTCACCGGAGCCTTTCCGCTTGTTCTCCAGCCGTTGCGCTTCCAGGAGAAGATCCACTGTGTTATTCCGTTCTTGACGTACTGGCTGTCTGTGAGGATTGTTACGTCCTTCTCTCCCTTCTCGAGAGCGTACTTAAGTGCATTGATGACAGCCGTGAGCTCCATCTTGTTGTTTGTCGTGGCTCCGTCGCCGCCGGAACGGGTCTCCACGAGCTTTCCCATGTCGCTTACTGCAAAGGCCCAGCCTCCCGGGCCGGGGTTACCGGAGCATCCTCCGTCTGTGTAAATCGTAATCAATCCTTTACTCCTGTCTTCTTTATTATGTGCCAGCCGAACTGGGTGCGTACGGGCTTCGAGATGCTTCCCGTCCCCATACGTCTCACGGCGTTCTCGAATTCCCTTACCATCTTTCCTTCCCCGAACCATCCGAGGTCTCCGCCCTTCTCCTTCGAGGGGCATGTGGAATACTGATGTGCAAGGGACGAGAAGTTCTCGCCCTTCCTTATTCTCTCGTAGAGCCTATCAGCCGTGTCCTTATCCTTCACGAGGATATGTGATGCTCTCCATTCCATTCTTCATTCTCCCAGAATCATCGAGCGGTAGGATGTCATCTCGATGTCATCCTCGCCCAGTCCGAATTCATGAAGAACCTTGTGGAGCTTGTTCTGCTTCTCCCTGAGGGTATCTGAAGAGGCTTCCTTGAAGGGGATGAGAATCTCCATCTCGAGGAAGTACCCGAGGTTCTTCTCCTCACTGTCGCATCCGTATCTGAAGCCGCTGACTTCGAGCATCTCCACGTGGATATCTCCCTGGACAAGGTCCCAGTCGAATCCCGTCTTGCTCTTCCTGAAATACGGTTCGTACCCCAGGCACGTGAAGAAGGCCTCGGCCTTCTCGCTCTCTCTGACGTCCGCGAAGAACTCGAATTCGTCGTTCTCCTCGCTGAGGGCGTCGGAGCGCGTGTTCTTCGCCGTGAATTCCAGCACTCCGTTATTGCGTCTAATCCTGAAGGCCTGGTGCTTCTCGCCGGGGCGGTGGAAATAGAGGTCGCTCTTGTTGACGCTCTTTCCCTCCCCCGAAAGGCTTTCAATCCTCGCCTTCAGTTTTTCAGGCTCCTTTACATGGGCCTTGAGTTCTATTTCATAGTGACCGCTTTTCCTGTCGTTCAATTCAAGTCTCCTTTTCTCTATTTCCAGGGGAATATCATACCCTTGAGAGTACGGTGTCCGACATTCTCCCTTTCTTCATATAAAAGTTCATCCCAGTTGACGTCCTTCTTCGTCTTGTCGGGATTCTCCTCGAGCCAATCATACTTCATCATGAGAAGCTTTGCCATATCTGCCTGGCTAAGCATTATCCCCGATACTCCCGGCAGGAGTCCGATAGTCAGAATGCTGATTACAGCGTCGAAAAGCATATGCAGGAGCAGGAAGAGGCTCTTTCCCGGGTTGTCGAATGAGACGAGGAAACACTTCTTCAGTGTCTTCACGGGACCGTCACCGGGAAGCAGTGTCATCAGGGGAAAATAATACGGCAGAGCCAGGGCTAGAAATACAAGAAGCCACACCATGATGATGGGAAGAATCCAGCCGATGATATTCTCGAATGAAGCGTAGAACGGTATCGTGACCGCAACGCATAGGATAATGAGAGACAGAAGGAAAAAGAAGAACAGTGAATGCTTCAGGTTCCTCTTAAGTCCCTTTACGTACGGCTGCCATGTGTCGCCGCTGTAGTCTGACCAGCTCTTCGCACTCTCCGCCGTTCCCCCGAGTGATATCGAGACAAGGAGAAGGAAAACAATACCGACAGAAACAAAGAGAAGATTGTTCTCGACTGTAAGATACATGAGTGACATTCCGCCCAGGAGAAGTCCCAGGTACACGAGGTTCTGAAGAATAAGCTGGAGGAAATTGTCCCAGCCGTCGAAAAAAGACTTTTTGATGAAAAATCCGACCATGACTAAAAGATAATCAAAACTCCTGAACAAAACAATGAAGTTTCGAAGAAGAAGGAAAAATATCGGTGGTATGACCAGAGAATTCAAAATCGGGCATAATTTGTATTTTTTAGTCAAAATGATTCAAAATAACGACTTTGACTAAATAAAGTCCTATCGAAACAAATGGAAAATTACAAAAAAAACCCTGTTTTTATATAACTTTTGTATTTACAAACCCGAAAAAGGGTGTTACTTTCTAAATACGGACTTGAATGGTTTATCCAGGTTGCCTTTTAAAAGGGACTGTCCCAGACATACAGGAGAGGTCCTGTGTGCGCGTTTAACAAAATCCCCCCGGCCTGTGATAGACGGGGGTGTTTTTTACGCTTTTCTTTTTCTGATTATATCTGAGATTAGAATGCTGAGTATTAAGCCGCAGGCAAAACCCGAGGAGTCGATGAGTACATCCCTCAGGGAGCATGCCCTGCCGTCGGAGAAAAGCTGATGAAGTTCGTCGGATGAGGCATACAGGACTCCGAAGACCATGCTTCTGACACATTCATGTGAAATATCACCGAGAGAGAGCAAGGTCGTAAAACAGAAACCAAGAGCCGCGAATTCCGTGAAGTGGGCACACTTACGGATAAACGATCCGTACTCTGTGACGAGTGCCGTCTGTTCTGATGGGGACATATCTTCAAAGTTCCGGACAACGACGGAGAGGATGAATCTCACGACGCTTCCGCTTGTGCGGGTCGAGGACGCCGCATTCTGGCTCGAGAAGAAGAATATCGCGGCCATGACGGAGAGCGTCAGGATAATGAATATGATGAGGAGGATTCTTCTTTTCTTCGTCATAGGCCTAAATTGAAGCGGACTGAAAGGCCGTCGAGTCCTCTCTCTCCCGCATCATTTCCCTTCTCTTCCCAGTAGTATGCACTCTCTATGGTGAGGCCGAAGTATTCGATTTTCGACCCGACAGAGAAATATCCCGAGCTTATACCAGCTCTCAATTGAGCTATATCCTTCCACCCGGCTTCAAGACCGAAGTGGAGGCGCTTGAGAGCTTTTCTTCCTGTCGACGAGTAGTACTCGTCATCCGTCCATGCGTTCAGAATGTCGTCAAAGTCGAGTGCGGCTGTCATATTGAAATCACCGAAAGAGTGTTCGTACGCGAGTCCCACGTTGAGATGAGGTCTGTTCTCAAGTGTGAAGAGCGTGTAGTCGATATCTGAAATCTTCGTCACCGATTCCTTAATCGTGGAGTTCTGCACTCCCATGTGGTACGAGGAGAAGAGATTCGAGAGAACTGCAGCAGCGCTGAGTCCCTTCCACTCCCCTTTTATTCCAATGTCCGTTACAGGGAGAGCCCAGCCGTATGCAAAGGAGAATGTGTTCTTCCATATGTTCCCCTTCGTGAAGTCAGCAGCCTTTATCCTGTTGCTGAATACTAGGTAGTTGAATCTTGTACTCACGCCGCCCTTCAGCGTTACGTCCCCGAACGTGAAGGCGTGCCCCCAGCCGAGAGTGAACGAGAAGTCACTCTCGTTGATGAGGGAACCCGAATAGGAGAATACGGTATCGGACGCGTATATTCCGAGTCCGAGGCCGTACGGTGTCACGAATGACGTATATGCATCGGCTCTCACAAGCGGTGCAGGTTCCGTACCGGCGACAGTGAGGATTGACGAATAGAGTTCCTCGTTGCTCCACTCCTTTCTGATGAGTATTTCTATAAGACTCTCTCCGCTTCCGTTACGCTTTATTGCTTCATTGAAGTGGTAGAGCGTGAAGCTCACGGACGGAAGCGAGAGGCTGAGGGCCCCGTCACCAAGCGACGCTGGATTCACAAAGAGGCCGTAGGAGGGGTCTGTGACTGCAAGTCCTGTGCCTCCCATTCCCTTCATCCTGACATTCACGCTTTCGAATCTTTTCCCGATTTCCTCGTAGCCTTCCTCATAGTTGCTCCAGTCCCCGTAGGCATCGTAGGAAGAGAGAACAGAAAGCGAAAGAAACAGAACAAGAAGTAAAACAGCTGTCTTTTTCATCATCCCCTCCTACTTCACGAAGAATGCCGCAAGGACTTCGGTGACGGTTACACCGCTGAATATGCCTGTCGTTGAAGATATGTCATTAAGTAGCTCGACTGAGCCGTAGAGAAAGTCGTTCATGTCATCGAGGAGCGTATTGAAGAGAGACTTCACATCAAGCTTCGAATCCTTAGTATTGAGCTTGGAGAGGAAAGTCTGCAGTTCGCCCGATGTTTCCATGCATATGTTGGTAATGACATCGAGGACGATGACATCACCCATCGTGATGCTGTCGCCCTTCCTGTCTATGTTATCGATGAGGGTTGTCGAGATTGAATAGAGGGCCTGGGCTCTCTTCGTGGATGACGAGCTGAGATATACGTCATTCAGGAATGAAAGGAATGCTCTGAGAACGGTGAGCGAGCCCTTCGCTGCAGCGAGTGTCTTTTCGTCGTCGACCTTCTCCGAGAGACGGTCTCGGGCATAATCGGATGCAGTGCTTTCAAGGAGTGCCGTTATGAGAGTCGTGTCATGAGGGACAAGCATACTGGTGACGGATGAGAAGCTGTCGTCATCCACAAGGGTAAGAAGCCAGTTCCCGCTTCCGACTGCAGAGGCGCCTGAGTAGATGCCGAGTGTCAGGAGTTCCTTTCTTTTGAGCTCATCACCATCAGAATAAGTATAGTAGAAGCTTTTCACATCCGAGAGGGAGTTTCCCCCGATCTCCTTCTGAGGGAATGACTCCACATCCGGTTCTTCGAGTACATAAAGCAACGAGATGATATCATCGGCAACTGTTTCGTCGTAGCCGAAGATGTTCTTTCCCATCGCTCCCGTGACGGATACGACGGCATCGCATGAGGAAAGGACCAGAAGCACACATACGACAGAGATGATTAACGGCAACGCTCTCTTCATTTTCTATCCTTATAAATAATATAGGCTACCGTCTCCGGTAGCCCGTATTATATTGAGTTTGCCTCAGCGTTCATAGCCCAGGTTGAAGCGGATGGTAAGACCGTCAAGTCCTCTCTCACCTGCTGCCGTACCCATTTCGTTCCAGTAGTAGGCAGCCTCGATTCTGAGAGCAAAGAGGTCGATTGCGGTACCAACCGTGAAGTAACCGGATGACATACCTGCCCTGAATGCGAATGTATCTATGAGAGATACTTCGACACCCGTGTTGAGATGTCTGAGGATGACTCTACCTGCCTCTCCACCCTTTAAGGAAGAGAACATGCCGACGAGGTCCGTGAGGTCTGCAGCGACTGCGAAGTCGACGAATGATGATTCGAACTCATATCCGAGACCGAAGTCGACACTCGGCTTTGTCTTGATTGTGAAGTCGTCATACTTGATGTCTGACTTGACAGTTTCTCCGACGCCGTTGATGGATGTGTTCACGATACCCATCCTGTACTTCGAGAAGAGGTTGGAGACAACGAGGGATGCACTGATGTCATTGGGGCCTTTCTTCCACTCGCCGGTGACACCGAAATCGATGACGGGAACGGAGTAACCGACAGCGACGTTCATCGACATTTCCTTGATATCCTCACTCTTGATGACTGTTGCGACCTTGAGTCTCTGGTTGAATGCGAGAACATTCATCTTCGCCGTGACACCTGCAGATACCCTGAAGTCTCCGAGGTTGAGTCCGTATGCATAGCCGAGTGCGAGAGACACGTCGAGCTGGTCGACTGCAGTTCCGGAATATGTATAGATTGTGTCACGTCCGTACAGTCCGATTCCGAGTCCGAACGGAAGAACGAGGGATGCCGAGACATCTGCACTTGCAAGCGGTGCAAGCTCTGTTCCTACAACGTTGAGAACAGCTGCAACGAGAGTATCCTTATCGCCGCCGATCTTGTCGAAGAGGTTCTTGCCGTTGCTGTCCTTCTTGAGTGCATCATATGCATGATAGAGAGTGACGCTTACTGACGGAAGGGAGATTCTGAGTTTGCCTTCAGCAAGGGATGCCGGGTTGACGAAGAGTCCGTACTGAGCTTCCACGAGAGAGATACCTGCACCGCCCATACCTGCCATCCTGGCATTCGTCGGAGCGAAGCGTGATCCTGCGTTGAGGTAAGCAGCCGATGATGCGGCATATTCATCCTTGAATTCCTTCTTGAAATCAACAGCTGCCTCTTCTGCAAACAGCGCAGAGAAACACATGAGAGCAATAAGTAAAACTGTGAATATCTTCTTCATAAGCTACTCCTTATTTAAGAACCATTGAGAGAAGAGTCTCGAGGTCGACACCTTCGAACATCGTCGTCGAAGAAGATACGTTGTTGAGAATATGTGCTGCCTGAACGAGCGTGTCGTTTGCCTTGTCGAGCATCTCGGTAGTGGCATCACCGGTTTCGGAATCTCCGTTAATGACACTGAGAATGGAGTCGCTTGTCTCGCTGATGACATTTGTGATTGTCTGGAGAACTACGAGGTCTCCCATCGTGAGCTCCTTTTCACTTCCGTCATCATTCTTCTTTTCGAGATTCTTGAGGATGGTAGTGACAACTTCTCTTGCCTTGGTCTTGGTCTCGTCCTCTGTTTCACCTGGAGCGGGTAGTGCGAGCTCTGTCTTCGAAGCTTCCTCAAGCAGAGCTGCAACGATAACCTTTGTTCCGGTAGCAGCAGCCTTTGTCGTAGCGTCCTCAATCGGCTCGCTGAGCTTCTCGATGGTCTCGTTCTTGCTGCCGCCGTCAAGAGCTGCTGTCACGGCTGTTATATCCTGAGGAGGAAGAACTGTCTCGACTTTTTCAAGAGCCTCTTCTGTTTTGGTGTCCAGGTTCTTGAGTTTGACTGAATCACTACCTATACCGACGACAGGCTTGGAGTCATCTGAGGCTTTACCGACAGCATAGAGCTCCTTATTCTCATCCCCGTATGTGAAAGTACTTTTGGTTGATACTTCTGTTTCACCGATTTCGAGTTTGTCTGTACTTCCCTCGGTGGTGGTGACTGTCTCTTTCTTCGTCTTGTCCTCTTCAGCGACCTTTGCGCTTTCGACTGCAGCTTCGACCTGCTTCTTGTCTGCACCTGCAATGTTAGTTCCCATCTTGCCCATGATATTGACTACTGCATCACATGAGACAAGAGACACAACGAGAGCGATGGCCACGATGGCTGTCATGATTTTTCTTTTCATAGATCTCCTCCTTACTGGGGGTTATATGCGGCGGGAATCTGTTCCCTGCCGCATTATATAACTATTTTACATGGGTATTCGTTACTTGAACAGAAAAAAGATTCAGATGTTTTGAGATTTTTTTGAAATAAAACATTTCGGTTTTGGTTATTTAGGGTGTTTTGTACTTTTCTTTGCTTGTGGGACGATTACTGGGCAGCTTAAACGCCCTTCTCTCCCCCTCTTGCCTAAATGCCGGCTTTTTGTGTAGGATAGCGACAGTTGCGTCAAGCAATGAATTTCCTTCCGTATGGAAGAGATATAGTGACGGGAACCCGCCGGAGAGATTTTCCGGTTTGTGAGGTTTGCGAAAAGGAGTGACTACTATGGCAGTAGTAACAATGAAGAGCCTGTTGGAATCAGGCGTACATTTCGGCCATCAGACAAAGAGATGGAATCCTAAGATGGCAC
>CAZGNN010000055.1:0-8649 GCA_964527335.1 uncultured Spirochaetaceae bacterium
CGTTTCTTGTGCACTGTTCGGGTGTGAACTTGTATGCGCCGTGGCTTGTGCCGACACTGATGGCGAGTGAGTCGACGCCTGTCTTACTGACGAAATCTTCGACTTCCTCAGGTCTTGTGTAATGTGATTTTGCTGCGCTTACCTCATCCTCGATGCCTGCGAGAACTCCGAGTTCGCCTTCGACTGTTACATCGAACTGGTGAGCATACTCCACGACCATCTTCGTGACCTTGATGTTTTCCTCATAAGGAAGGGAGGAACCGTCAATCATGACAGATGAGAAACCGTTGTCGATGCATTCCTTGCATGTCTTGAACGAATCACCATGGTCAAGATGGAGAACGATAGGAATGTCGCAGCCGAGCTCGTGTGCGTACTCAACAGTACCGCGTGCCATGTTTCTGAGGATGTTGATGTTTGCATAGTCTCTTGCACCTCTGGAAACCTGGAGAATAACAGGGCTCTTTGTCTCGACGCATGCCTGGATGATTGCCTGCATCTGTTCCATGTTGTTGAAGTTGTAGGCCGGGATGGCGTAACCGCCCTTAACAGCCTTGCTGAACATATCTCTTGTATTAACAAGACCCAATTCTTTGTAGCTTGTCATAAAAGCCTCCTTATAGAAAACCGGTAATAATTTACCGATTTCTCTTCTTTGAGTCAACTTTTGTGCTTCTTTCTGTCAATTTTTTACTAACGGTATTTGAAATTACAGCTTCGATGTTACGCCGTCTGACCGGAGAGGGGAAAATTGTTGAGGTTGTCTCTCTTTTCAACTAATATCTTGAGTATGTCGAAAACGAAGAAGATCATCCTCATTGCGCTCATTGTGCTCGCGGCGGCACTCGTCACTGTCTTTTTCACATTCGACCTCGTCGTCTTCGTCACGCCGTATGACCTCAGTGAGATAAGAGGAAGATGGTCGCATCCGGGATTCCTCAACGCCGGGTGGTTCTGCATCGAGCGCACTGATGCTTCTCCATCCCTCATCGAACGCATCAGAGGTGCAGATACCTATATCTACACGCCGTACTCCCTTCTCGATGACGGGACAAGGTGCACGTTCTACACTGTCGTGAAGGACGGTGAGAAGATAGACCTTGACTTCTCCGAAGAGGATATGTACTCCTCCTTCCTCTCGTCTTTTCCTGACAATCTCATCGCCATTGTCTATGAGGAGGAGAGCCGTTATGCGGACATATTCTCTTCACTGAGTGGTGATTATGCAGCACTGGGCTCGATTACCTATACATCCCGTGTCAGCGTCGTGAACGAGGAGAAGCTTACAGCCTCGTCCGACACATACTGGGCTCTCATAATCACGGACCCCGTATCCTCATCCTCCCTCTACAGGAAAACCGGAGCGAGAGTCGTGATGGACGAGAGGGACGCTGTCGCAGCTGTTTCCCTCGGGAGTGTGATATCTCTGCACTACGACTGGAAGAGAATGGTCAGGTCAGATTTCACGCCTTACTACACTTACTCCGTTCTTCATAAGTGATCTGAGATTTCTTATCGCATTGTCCTTTATGTAGTCCCTGTCTTCTCCTCTGAGGGAAGAGAGGAATGTGAGCGTATGCTCCGTGTTCTCCATCCGGTTGGGCTGACCGCGGAGCGGAACGGGCGTGAGATAGGGCGAGTCCGTCTCATAGAGGAGTCTCTCTATCGGGCAGAGCTTCGCGGCTTCCTGGATAGTCCTGCTGTTCCTGAACGTCACATTTCCTGCAAATGATATGTATGCCCCTCTCTCGAGAAGGGGAAGCATGGTATCGGGACCGGAGGAGAAGCAGTGCATGATGGTCTTTCCGTTTATACTGTCGAGATGCTCCAGAAGCACTTCGTCGGCTTCCCTCGAGTGGATGATGAGAGGAACATCGAGCTCTGCTGCAATTCCTGCCTGGAGAAGGAAGAGCTTTTCCTGTTCCTCCTTTGTCCCGTAGTCCTTCCAGTGGAAGTCGAAGCCGCATTCGCCGATTGCATCCGCGCCGTAGAGTGCTATTTCCCTTTCGAGTGCCTTTATCGCCTCATCGACGGACATGGGGTAGGTGGATGAAGTGCACCAGGGACCTGCTCCCATCGAGAGGTAGACATCCCTGTTATCTCCGACAAGCCTTATTCTCTTTTCGGCGTCATCGGGGACGGTTGCGCATTCGATTCCGATGATTGACGGCGGCAGCACAGGCTCCTCTCCGTGCTCGAGCATGCTCAGAAGATGAAAATGTGAATCGAAGACAGTCATGGCTCCATGATAGAAATGAAAATGGAGCGTGTCACGCTGTTGTCCCGTTTTCGCGTGTAAACTACAATGGAAGAATGAAGAAAGCATTCCTCCTTACTGTTCTGTTATCTCTGTTCCTCACTTTCCTGACGGCGGGTGAGTATGTCGTCTCGACCGAGCACTTCGATTTCATCTACTCCGATGAAACCGAAGAGAGCGCCGCGGAAATCATCCTGATAGCCGAAGACTGCTACTCGAAGCTTGTCTCGTTCTTTGGAACCGACCCCGGTGTTCATCTTCCCGTCTATTTCGAGAGCGGTGTGAAGCAGTACAACGCCCACTACAGTGCATACTCCTCGTCCCACATCGTCATGTATGTCACGGCGGTGACCCCCAAGCTCTTTTCCAATACGTCGCACTCGTTCCAGCTCACGTTCTACCATGAGCTGACGCATGCCTTCACGGCCTCCATCTCCAACGGATTCTTCTCGTTCCTCCGTTCCGTATTCGGTGACTGGATAGCTCCCGGTAACCTATACCTCGACAAGTCATTCATCGAAGGGATTGCAGTATATATGGAGAGTACGGAGGGGGAAGGAAGACTGAATGACCCGTACACCATGACGCTCATGAGCGAGATAAGCGCGGAGGGCTTCCCGTTCACGTCGCATTCCGACATTGCGGGAGGACTTGACATATCCCCGTCGGGGAATCTCTCGTACATAGCGGGAGCCGCATTCCTGGAGTATCTTTCAGATAGTTACGGATCCGAGAGCGTCGCATCCTTCATCCGCACCGCCTACCTCTTTCCGATAAGCACCACGAACGGGATATTCAAAAAGGCATTCGGCATCTCCATAAAGGATGCCTGGAACGGCTTTATCGATAGCAAAACTCTCGCTTCCTCGCCGGAGGAAAGCGGAAACATATCGGGGTGGGGCAGCTGGAACAATCTCACTCTCGACGGCGGCTCACTCTACGTGAAGGACACGAAGACTGCGTCCCTCTACAGATATGAAAAGGACGGCAGCGGCCTTGGGCGCATCGCATTCTCCTACTCGTCTCCCGACGATCTTTCCTTCTCCCCGTCGTTCATTCTCTCCCCGTATGTCGGCGAGAAGAAAAGAAGTGTGAACATACTCAGGAGAAACGGAAGCAGGTACACATCGTTTGATGATTATTACACGGGGCTTCTCCTCTCCGACGAGGGAGTGCTGCTTGTAACCGAGAGCGACAGGAACACAACGCTTGAATACCGTTCACTCTCCGACAAGTCCCTCCTTTCATCCTGGTCTCTCGGACGCGATATCACACTCAGCGAAGGTGTCGCTCTTTCTCCTTCCCTTGCTCTCTTCATTCTCACGCAGAACGGGATGACGAGACTCCTCTCCGTCGACACGGAGAGCGGAGAGCTATCCGTCATCACTCTCACAGAGGATATCTACATCCATTCGCTCTCCCTCAATGCCGACGGAAAGCTTGCCGTCTCTTATATAGAAAAGGACGGCCTTTTCACAAGGTACGGTGAATATGATTACACAAGCGGAACCTTCATTCTTTCCTCAAATGATTTCTCCGGTGGCGTCGGCTACCCGGTGAAGGACAGTGACGGCACCATCTACTACGTTTCGGAATATATCTACAGCACCAGGATAAGTTCTGTCAGTGTCTCATCACTCTCGTTCGGGGAAGAAAGAAGCGTTTCCGTTTCTGACTTCACCGCCGTTGTCACAGCAGAAGAGAAGAAGAGTCTCAATGGAAAGAAGTATCATCCTCTGCAGTACATGAATAATAGTACGCTGACTCCGCTCTCCGGAACGAAGGGATTATATATCTCAGACGTAAGCGGACTGGGTGTCACGATGACGACTGTCGACCCCTCGGAGAAGCACACTGTCATGGCATCCGTCGGCTACAGCTTCGAGAGAAAGACTCCGACGATGATGCTCTCATATTCGTATTCGGATTATTTCAGCACACAGCTCAGTGCATACTCGAAGGACGGTAATACATTCTTCGAAGCCGACGTGAAGGGGTCCTATACATTCGACCTCGGTTCGTACAACAGGTCACTCACGCTCTCGGACACCGTCGCTCTCTTCTCCCTTGAGGAAGGGAAAGGGGTTGTCAACAGATTCTCCCTTTCCTTTATGGATCTCTATCCGATGGGAATCGGACGCTACTGTGTACTGGGGTGGGGAGCCGACGCGGCACTTGATAATCTCTCGCCGTCACTCTTCCTGTCGCTGTATGTCCCGCGTCTTATTCCGGTGGGGAACACTACACACCTGAGCTTCAATCTTCCCTTCCGTCTCTCCGCCGGTGTCAGTGACGCCGTGAAGAACCCCGCCTTCGCATTAAAGGGAACCCTCTATCTCTTCACCTGGGAGATACAGAAGAGCGTCGACTGGCTGAGCATATATCTTCAGCACCTCGATTTCACATTCACATACAGGGGAAGTCTTCTCTCGAAGGGATGGAAATACTCGGACAGCTACACGCTCGGCGTAAAACTCGCCCTGACGCCGCTTATCGGGTACTTCTCGTCTGTTGCAATGAGCCTCAACGGAAGTGTAACATATACTGTCGCCGACGGCTTCAGGTTCACCTGGAGCTTCGGCCTCGGAGAGTAGAGAAATGACTGTTCTTCTTATAGTTATAGCGGCACTTGCCGTCATCGTTTTCACAGCATCATACATAGTCTACAGGAGGTTCTTCTATACTCCTGTGAAGCACCAGAACGACATCGAGTACATGAATGAGAACTATCCTTATGCAATGAAGATAAAGGATATGACGAATCACATGGTGTCGCTCGGGTGCGAGATGGTCTGTATCACATCGTCAGACGGTCTGAAGCTCGAGGGAAGGTATTATCCCTCATCCTCGGAGAATGCACCGACTGCCGTTCTTGCACACGGCTACAGAGGTGTTTCCCTCATCGACATGTCGGGTGGGGCACCGCTTTTGATGGATATGGGCTTCAATGTTCTTCTGATATCTGAAAGGGGATGCATGGGAAGCGAGGGCCACACCGTCACGTTCGGTATAAAGGAGACGGGAGATCTGCTGGGCTGGGTGAAGTATGTCCAGGAGAGAAACGGAAAGGATACCCCGATATATCTCATGGGAATAAGCATGGGAGCTCACACGGTCCTCAACTCAGGCGATAAGCTCTCCGGTGTCAACGTGAGGGGAATAATCGCGGACTGTCCGTACACATCAAGCCGTGCAATCGTCGACAAGGTTCTTTCCTCTGCTCACTTTCCCGCGTCTCTCATGGGATGGTTTGTCAATCTCACGACATCGCTCTGGGGAGGATTCCTCCTCAGCCGCACGGGTGCCGTTGAAGCCGTGAAGAACAGCTGCATTCCCGTTCTTCTCATTCACGGTACGGGTGACAGACTTGTTCCCTTCCATATGAGCGAGGAGATTCAGGCCGCCGCTCCGGACAGGGTGAAGCTCGTTGCCGTTCCCGATGCACCTCACGCGCAGAGCTTCCTCTACGACAGGGATAAGTACACCAGGGCCGTCAGGGACTTCGTGGCTTCTACAAGATAATCTCGTCTCCGTCATCGGGGACGAAGATGTTACCCGAGTAGTACTTTTGAGCTTCCGCAGTGTAGCGCTCTTTTCTTGTCTCCACGCCGCTTCTGTCTTCGGTGTGGTAGAGAAGAAGATTCTTAACCCTCAGTCTCTCTCCCAGCTCTGCAGCATCCTTCACGGTGCTGTGACTCTTCTCGTACGGGTGGTAGATGTCTCTGTCGCCGTAGAGGCAGAATGCCTCGTGGGTCAGCCAGTCTGCACCTTCTGCAAGGTCTGCATTCCCTTCGTCGAGGGGTTCGTCGCCGGCGTCGGCTATCCTCACTTTCTCCGTTTCGAGAACGAAGCCGAACTGCTTCATCTTCGTCGAATGTATGTCGAACGGAGTGAGAAGCCCGCCCATCATCGGAATGCTTTCCCTGTCCCTGTTGGGAACGAAGATGATTCTCTCACCGAAGAGTGCCGTAATCTTCTTTGTCAGTGTCTCACGGCAGAAGGACGTGACGAAGTCAATGAGCTCGGGGTGTGCATGCACGGTGAAGATTCCGTCGTACTTTCCCTTGTTCATCTCCTCTGCTATGCGCCGGATGATCCAGAAACATCCCAGGACGTGGTCGATGTGTGCATGCGTCATGAAGAGATGGTTTACGGATGAGAGGGGAATGTTCTTCTTCTCGAGAATCGAGAGAATCTGATTGCCGCCTCCCGCGTCAACGAGAAGCCTCTCCTTCCCGTCGTCGAAGAGAAGACATGTGTTGTAGATCTTTGTCGCCTGTGCGTTGCCGCTTCCGAGTACTGTGAGTTTCATGGCTGTATTCTCTTTCATTTGTTTCTTTTTATAAACCCCGTGACAGGAGAAAAGAAAGAGTCAAATCACGATTAGTCTAATCACGATTTGACAAATCACGATTTGACTATTAATATACAGGTATGGGTAAGTTTATAGGAAGAAAGAAGGAGCTTGAGTTTCTTGAAGACAGATACTCGTCGGGGAAATCAGAGCTTATTGTCATTTACGGGAGAAGAAGAGTAGGTAAGACAGAGACCATTAAACAGTTCTGTCAGGGGAAGAAGGCTGTCTATTATACATGCACGCAGAGCGAGGATTACAGTCAGCTTGAGTCATTCAGCCGTGCTGTCACGCCGCTTTTCTCATTCGGAAGCTATCTCTCACGTTTTTCCGATTGGAGTGGTGCGCTTCTTTCTGTCAGGGATTTCCGGCGTAATGAAAACGGCAAGAGCATTCTCGTAATCGACGAATTCCCGTACGCTGTCATGGGTAACAGCGAAATTCCGTCCATCCTCCAGAAACAGTGGGATACCGTCCTAAAAGACGAGAATGTCATGATCATACTCTGCGGCAGTGCCATGAGTTTCATCGAGAAGGAGATTCTTTCCGAGAAGAATCCCCTCTACGGACGTGCGAGCGGAATCTACAGGATGGACGAGATGCCATACTATGATGCCGTGAAGTTCGTGGAGAATTATTCCCCATCCGAGAAGGCGACCGTCTATTCAATCTGCGGAGGTGTTCCTTATTATCTGGAACAGTTCGATACTGCATTCTCTCTGAAGGAAAACATCATAAGATCTGTTCTCAGAAAGGGCTCTATTCTGTATTCGGAACCCGAATTCCTACTCAGACAGGAGCTACGGGAGCCGTCAGTGTACAATTCCGTGATATCTTCGATAGCAATGGGAAGAACAAAACTCTCCGAAATTCAGGATGACCTGGTGATGGAGAAGAACAAGCTTTCCGTCTATCTCAGGAATCTGATTGAACTGGGACTTGTCGAGAGAGAGCTCCCTGTTGAGTGCAGCCGAAGTGACAGGACAAACATCCAGAGAGGTTTGTACAGGATAAAGAACGCATTCTTCAGATTCTGGTATGCTTTTGTCTTTCCGAATCTTTCTCTCCTGGAATTCGGGGATACGGAGACAGTCTATACAAGACTCATCGAACCGGGACTTGACCAGTTCGTTTCCTCAACATTTGAAGATATCTGCATCGAATACATGAAATACAGGAACATGACACTGTCTCTGCCTTTTGTCTTCACCCAGTGCGGACGCTGGTGGAACAGAACGACGGAGATTGACATCATCTGTTCAGACAGAAGCGGAAACATTATCAGCGGAGAGTGCAAATACAGGAAGAAGAAGGCAGATTCCGCGGACCTCAGAAAGCATGCATCAAAGGATATAAGCGACATCTTCAATCCCGGGAAGGGGAAAGTGTATTACTGGTATTTCTCGTTCAGCGGCTTTACGGAGGATGCCGTAAGAAAGGCAGACTGTGATTATATGACGCTCGTGACGGGCGAGGATGTATTCTCTGATGTAAATTGATGAAGAAAATTCCTTGTTTGTTCAACTTTTATGTTATTCTGTATCCAGTAACGAGGAGGACCCTATGGGACTTATCAAATCATTAATCGGTGCAGCAGGCGGCACGCTTGCTGATCAGTGGAAAGAATACTTTTACTGTGAGTCTATGGACAGTGACACTCTCGCTGTAAGGGGCACGAAGAGAACGGGAAGCCGTTCGTCCAACACGAAGGGCAGCGACAACATCATCTCCAACGGCTCGGGTATCGTCGTAGCCGACGGACAGTGCATGATGATTGTCGACAACGGCAAGGTCGTCGAACTCTGTGCCGAGAGCGGCCAGTACACATACGACAAGTCTTCGGAGCCCAGCATCTTCTACGGTGGACTGGGAAAGGGAATCCTGGAGGCTTTCAAGACGATGGGAAAGCGTTTCACCTACGGCGGAGACGAGGGGAAGGACCAGAGAGTCTACTATTTCAACACGAAGGAGATTCTCGACAATAAGTTCGGTACCGCCAATCCCGTTCCGTTCAGAGTCGTCGACAGTAAGCTCAATC